>NZ_JBAVZJ010000433.1:0-2620 GCF_049588695.1 Robiginitalea sp. | reverse complement strand
GCTCTACGTTGCTCGAGGGGGAATACAATCTGAATGATCTATGTTTTGGCGTGCCCGTGGTCCTGGGTCGGAAGGGTATCGAAAAGATAGTCCCTATCGAATTGAATGAAGCTGAAAAGGCAAAAATGCAGGAAAGTGCAGCCGGGGTTTCCAAAACCAATGGGTTGCTTGACGTTTAGGTACCAGAGATACATTTTGAGTTGAAAAGGCATCCCATCGGGGATGCCTTTTGAGTTTTACCACCCAGGGGATTCAGCGGGGTGAATGGCAGGGTGATAGACCATTACAAATCAATTGTTTTTATTGGCAGTTCCTAGTGGAAATGATATATTTGCACGCTGTTTGCAACACCATCAAAAAAACAGATAACCTCTTAACTCATGCAGAATAAAGGACTTATAAAGCTCTTCGCCCTGTTGTTCGGGCTGGTAAGTATCTATCAGCTTTCCTATACTTTTATCACTTCTAAGATTGAAAGCGACGCAGAAGCGTACGCATCAGCCACGGTTTCTGCGGATCAGACCGATTACGTCACTGAAAGGGAGCTGGTAGAAGCCCGTTATCTGGATTCGGTAGCGAAGAACCCGATCCTGGGTTTTACGAGCTATGAAGAAGCTAAGAAAAAGGAGCTCAACAAAGGGCTCGACCTCAAAGGGGGTATTAATGTGACCCTTCAGATTTCTGTAGAGGATATCCTCAAAGGTCTGGCCAATTATTCCAAGAACCCTGTCTTTAACAAGGCCCTGGCCGATGCCAAAGAGGCGTCTAAGAACAGTGACGAAACCTATTTAGAGCTCTTTTTTGATGCTTTTGATCAGATCAAGGGAGATACCAAACTGGCTTCTCCTGGTATTTTTGCCAACAAAGGGTTGAGCGATGAGGTCAACTTTGAGATGTCCGATGAGGAGGTTAAAGGTGTGATTCGGCGCAAGGTGGACGAATCTGTCGTCTCCGCTTTTGAAGTACTTCGTGAACGTATTGATGGTTTTGGAGTTACCCAACCCAATATTCAAAGGGAAGGGAATTCCGGGCGTATTCTTGTGGAACTTCCGGGTGCCCGGGATATCGCACGTGCCCAGGACCTGCTCTCGAGTACAGCTCAACTTGAGTTTTGGGAGACCTATGAGCCCGGGAATCAGAGTTTGCTCAATTTCTTTATAGAAGCTAATGAAGCTTTAAAGTCCATTGTAGAAAGGGAAGAGACTCCGGTAAAACCGGAATCTGAGATCGATTCTCTCCTTTCCGATGTCGCTCAGGATTCCCTGGATCTGAACGCCCAACAAAATCCACTCTTCGAAAAATTACAGCTTAGCGGCCCTGGATTTGCCGTCGGTATGGCTGCCATTAAAGATACTGCCGAGATTGGCGCATGGCTCCGTTTGCCACAGATCAGGAGGTTACTCCCTCCGGATGTTCAGTTTACTAAATTTCTATGGGAACGCCCTTCACAGGATATAGAAGTGGCGGCACTCTTCGCCCTGAAATCCAACAGGGATAACACCCCGAGGATGAGTGGGGATGTGGTGAGTGATGCCCGCGACCAGTTCGACCAGTTTAACCGCCCGGCCGTGGGAATGGATATGAACGTGCGGGGTGCAAGGGAATGGCAGGAGCTTACCAATGAGGCCAACCTGAACAATACGGGTATTGCCATTGTACTGGACAATCGGGTGTACACGGCCCCTGGGGTTTCCAGCAAAGGCGGAATTGCCGGTGGGAGCTCAGAAATTACAGGAACCTTTACCGTTACTGAAACCAAGGATATTGCCAACGTTTTACGGGCTGGAAAACTTCCGGCTTCGGCTGAGATCATCGATTCATTTGTCGTAGGGCCTTCTTTGGGTCAGGAGGCGATAGACAGTGGATTTATGTCCTTTCTGATCGCTATGATATTTGTCCTGATCTGGATGGTATTCTATTACGGAAAGGCCGGTATTTTTTCCGATATCGCCCTGGTCTTTAACATTGTACTGATTTTTGGAGTCCTCGCGAGTCTCGGTGCGGTCCTGACCCTCCCGGGAATAGCGGGTATTGTCCTTACCATAGGGATGTCGGTGGATGCCAACGTGCTTATTTTCGAGCGTATTAAAGAAGAACTCCAGAAAGGTAAAGGTATGGGGCAGGCCGTTTCTGACGGATTTGACAACGCCCTGTCTTCCATTCTCGATGCCAATATAACCACAGGGTTGACGGCCCTGATTCTGCTCGTGTTTGGAACGGGACCTATTAAAGGTTTTGCAACTACCTTGATTATAGGTATTCTCACCTCATTGTTTACGGCGATTTTTATAACGCGATTGCTGATTGACTGGTATCTCTCCAAACGGGGACGTAAACTGGATTTCTCGACAGCCCTGACGAAAAACCTCTTTACCAATGTCAATATCGATTTCCTCTCCAAGCGAAAAATTGCTTATGTGATTTCAGGAATCTTCCTGGTACTGGGATTGGTTTCACTCTTTACCAAAGGATTGGACCAGGGGGTTGATTTTGTCGGAGGGCGAAATTATCAGATTCGGTTTGTCGATCCGGTCAGCCCGGCGGAGATCACCGGAGAACTTACAGCAGTACTGGGTAGTGCGGGGGCCAAGACTTTTGGAGACGCCAACCAGATTATGGT
>NZ_JBAVZJ010000432.1:0-2603 GCF_049588695.1 Robiginitalea sp. | reverse complement strand
CCTTATTACCATCACACTTGAGTGTTTTGGAGGGGTATTTGAGAATGAGGGCATAGTCGTGGGTAGCCATGAGGATGGTTCGTCCCGTTTTATTGATCTCCTGCAATACCTTCATTACTTCCACACTGGTTTGTGGATCGAGGTTCCCGGTGGGTTCATCGGCCAGGATGAGTTCCGGATCATTGAGCAGTGCCCGGGCAATGGCAATACGCTGTTGCTCGCCCCCTGAGAGCTCATGGGGAAATTTAAAGCCTTTGGTTTTCATCCCTACTTTATCCAGGACCTCTTCAATCCGCGAGGTCATTTTCCCGGAATCTTTCCATCCCGTGGCCTTAAGGACAAATTGCAGGTTGTTGTGTATGTTCCGGTCCGGCAATAGTTTGAAATCCTGAAAAACAATCCCCAGCTTACGCCTTAAATGCGGGATGTCTTTTTCGGGCAGGGTTTTCAGGTTAAACCCGACAATGCGCCCGTGGCCCTCTTTGAGCGGCAGGTCCGCGTAAAGCGTTTTCATAAAGCTGCTCTTCCCGCTTCCGGTTTTACCGATCAGGTAAACAAATTCCCCGGGTTTCACCTCCAGGCTAATATCGTTCAGGACCATATTGTCCTGTTGGAAAACGGCAACATCTTTAAGGGAGAGTACGGGTTCGGTCATGGTCTTGAATGTTGATATAAAAGTAAAAAGTTCCATGGGATAGAACAGCAATCCAAGGCAAAATTCCTTTATTTCATTTTTTCCCACATACTTGTATTGTGGAATCACCGTTATTAATGGAAATTTGGTTATCCCAAGAGAACACTATGGAAAAACCTTATAGCGCCCTGCTGGTTATGCTCCTGATCACTGCCTTTGGCTTTGCCCAGGAAACCGCTGTGTTTACGCATGATGAATCGCCCTATCAGCAGGCCTACACTTTATATCGCAACAAACAGTACCAGGCAGCTCAGACCCTTTTTGAATCTGTATTGGCAACGAGTTCAGATGAACAAACCCGTGCCAATAGTGCTTACTATATCGCCAATGCAGCGGTCCGCCTGAATCAACTCGGGGCGGACCGGCTCATGGAGGACTTTGTTGAAAAATACCCTACGTCCACCAAAAGGAATTCAGCCTTTATGGATGTGGGGGATTACTATTTTGAAAATGGCCGATACCCGTATGCCCTGAAATGGTATGAAAAGGCCGATGCCGGTTCCCTGAACCGGAGTGAAAAGGAGCGATTTGACTTTCGAAAAGGGTATGCCCTGTTTAATTCGAACAAACCCGACCTGGCAGAGCCCTATTTTCAGCGGGTGAGCAATTCTCCTCAATACGGGCCCCAGGCCAAGTATTATCTCGGGTATATCGCCTATCAGCAAGATGATTACCAGGAGGCGAACCAGCGTTTCGATCAGATCGCGGATCAGGAAGTTTTACAGGAAAAGCTCTCCTATTACCAGGCCGATATGAATTTTAAACTCGGCAATTTTAATGAAGCCATCGCCCAGGCGGAGCAACAATTGGCCAAAGCGAACCGCCGTGAAGCCTCCGAACTCAATAAAATTATAGGGGAGAGTTATTTCAACCTGGAACAATACGAGGCCGCTGTCCCCTATTTGGAGCAATACCAGGGAAAGGGTGGCAAATGGAGTAATACGGATTTTTACCAGCTCGGCTACGCCTACTATAAGCAGGGAGATTATGCCAATGCCATAGGCCAGTTTAACAAAATCGTCGATGGGGCAGATTATGTGGCGCAGAACGCCTATTACCATTTGGCAGAGTGCTATCTGAATCTCGATAAGAAGCCCGAGGCGCTCAATGCCTTTCGCAACGCTTCCCAAATGGAATTCGATCCGGAAATCCAAAAAGATGCATACCTGAATTACGCCCGTCTGAGCTACGAAGAGGGCAATGCGTATGAATCCGTTTCTGAAGTATTGCAGGGGTATCTCCAGCGGTATCCGGGAGATCCGAACGAAGCCGAACTGAAAGAGTTACTCGTAGACTCCTATCTGACCAATAAGGACTTTGAAGGGGCACTGGCACTTTTGGAGGAGAAAGAGTCCTTTGCAAGCCCGGAGACGTATCAAAAAGTAGCCTTTTACAGGGGAGTAGAGTTGTTTACGGAAGAAAAATATGCTGAGGCCTACAACCTTTTTGAAAAATCCCTGAACCGGGCAACGGATCCGATGTTCGAAGCCCGGGCGCGGTACTGGAAAGCGGAAGCTGCCTTTGAAATCGAGGGTTTTGACCAGGCATTGACGGATTACACGGAGTTCGGAAAGTTGTCGGCGTCCAGGGGACTGGAGGTCTATAAGGGCCTGGAGTATCAAATGGGTTACACTTATTTTCAGCTAAAGGATTACGGAAATGCAGCCCGCTACTTTGAGAGATTTACACAGGGGAGTCCTGCAGGGGCTCAAAAGACCGATGCGTTACTGCGACTGGGGGATAGTTATTTTGTCAGCAGTTCCTATAGCCAGGCTATAGCTGCCTACGACCAGGCCCAGCGTTCCGGTAGCCCGGATGCCGACTATGCCGATTTTCAGAAAGCGCTTTCACTTGGTTTCCTGGGTCGGGAAGGGGAGAAGCAGTCTGCGCTCACTACCCTGATCAGTAC
>NZ_JBAVZJ010000431.1:0-16056 GCF_049588695.1 Robiginitalea sp. | reverse complement strand
TTCCAATTCCTCCCGTTCCTCCCCAGACCGTTCCATTCCGTTTAAAACGTCGTTCTGGCGGTCCAGCTCTCGTTCCTCAACTTCAGCATCATCAAAAAGCCTTAGTCTGAATTCCCGACTCCTTCTCGTCTTTCCCCCCCTGTTCCCGTCGTTATCAGTTACCTCAAATACAACGGAATACGCTCCTGTTTGCTGAATTTCCAACCCGCTAGGAAACGTATAGTAAAAAGTATGTAACGCCGTTTTCGGCAGGGGGATTTCGATTTCCTGACGCTCCTCTTCCGAATTTGTAGGAAAAGCAATCATCCTCAATCGCTTTAATCCGTGATCATCAGAAACAGTCCCTTCAAAAAAAGCCAGGTTCACATTTGTCGTATCCTGTGCCATCTTAACCTTAATTCCCGGTGGCTCATCGCGGACCACATCAATCTTATACTCCAGTTTGTCGTACTCCGGTATGCCTTCGTTTGAGGCGCTGACGGTATACGGCAATGGATTGAAAACCCTCCGGGAAAATCCGGTTTCGCTATCGTTCACGGGGCTAATAAGCACCGTGTCGGGATCTGTATATACCACGTTATCGGCGTGGATTGTCCCTAATTTCCATTCCACCCGGGTTCCTTCGGGGACTGTGGCATTTCCAGTCGCCTGAACCGATTTATCTGTAAGCCCGAGGTATTTCGGATAGGCCAAACGCATCTCAAAGCGGTCAATAACGGGCACAGGAAGTACCTCCAGCGTGTAAGGCCTCGAGGTGACTTCAGATGCTTCAAAATAAAAGTCTACGGTTTTCAAAGGCGGTCGGAAGGCGTATTCAAAAAAATCTCCGTTGCGCTCCATGATGATAACACTTCCCTCCAGTATCAGCTGTACCTGGTCGGGCTGTACAGTGCCCGGAGTCCGCACTCTTAACTCAAAGACCTGGTCTTCCCGTGCTTCAAGTGAAGGTGTGAGGAGTTCAAAACTGAAGGGCGCCGGGGCCTCATAAGCCATTTCGTAGTTTACTACCCTTTGGTATGAATTTAAAAATCCCAGGCCATTCCCGGTAAGCCAGATCACCCCGCCAACAATCAACGGGATTACCGCGTACTTTGAAAAGCGGTAGGCCTCCTTCATTTTTACCGCACGTTGAAAAGGGACACGGGCCAGTTCCCTGGACCGTTGTTCTATACTGGCCAACAATAGTTCAGACCGATCCGTGTTCTCAGAGAGTTCAAGCAGGTTGAACAATTTATCGCTGACCTCGGGAAAATGAGTTCCGATAAGTTTTGAACCCTCCTTATAGCTCAGGCCTTTCCGCAGTCTGAAAAGCTGTAAAAGCGGTGCCATGATATACCTAAAAAAGAGAAAGCCCTCCAGCACAACCCCGGCCCATAACATGAGGCTACGGGACCGGGAATTTAACCACAAAAAGTATTCCAGGCCACCAATGGCTAATAATATCAGGCCACCCATGCATAGGAACAAAAAGACGCCCTTCAAAAGTCGCCTTTTGTAATACCGGGAAGTAAAGCCCTCCAGTTTCTCCAGGATGAGGTCGTAACTCTCCAATTTTTATATCTTTAATACCAAGATAGTACGATGCCTTGAATTCCGGGGCCAAAAACATGTTAAAGCTAAAATGAATTCGCTGAAATACCTGGCTGCGTTTACCATTCCACTCTCTGCTTATATCGGGATAGGCCTGGGCGGTCACTGGAGTTTTACAACCCCGGTCTACGCCTTTTTGGTCATACCAATCTTAGAAATCGCCCTGGCCCAGGACTCCAGAAACCTCCCCGGGGATTCCAGGGAGTCCACGCGTATAAACCCGATCTACGATTTAATGCTTTACGCCAACATTCCCATCGTGTTTTTCCTAATCTGGATCGTCGGCACCAAAGTTTCAGCCGGGAATATGGAGTCTTTTGAATATTGGGGTTTTGCCCTCTCATTGGGTATTGTTCTGGGAACAAACGGCATCAATGTGGCCCACGAACTGGGTCACAGGCAATCCACTCCCGAACGTTTTTTGGGTAAGCTACTCTTACTCCCCAGCTTTTATATGCACTTTTACATCGAGCACAACTACGGCCATCATCTGAATGCCGCAACCCCTGAAGATCCGGCTACTGCGCGCTATAACCAATCGGTATATTCATTTTGGTTTACCTCGGTAACCAGGCAGTATACCAGCGCCTGGCGCATTCAAAAAGCGCTTTTAAATAAGAGCGGACGATCTTTTCTTTCAATTCACAATGACATGTTCTGGTATTCATTCCTTCAAATAGCCTATCTGGCCGTGCTCTACCTGCTTTTCGGGGGATTCACAACCCTTTTTCTGTGGCTTTGCGGAATTATTGGTTTTATATTGCTCGAAACAGTCAATTATATTGAACACTATGGGCTCCTTCGCCATAAAATGCCTTCAGGTCGCTATGAGCGTGTTCGGGAAGTACACTCCTGGAACAGCAATCACGTAATCGGCAGAATCGTGTTATACGAACTGACCCGGCACAGTGATCACCATTATAAATCTTCAAAAAAATACCAACTGTTGGATTATCATGACAGCGCCCCCGATATGCCCTTCGGCTATCCTACCTCCATGGTCCTTTCACTTATTCCCCCGCTCTGGTTTCACATTATGAATCCGCGTATTCCCGGGGAAATGAAACCTACTTAAGTTCCCGTTGCCAATTGAAGCCGGGTGTCTATCTTTGTGGCTTATTCCACTGCTATGAAAAACAAGGTACGGGTTAGGTTTGCCCCCAGTCCTACGGGTCCGCTCCATATCGGAGGGGTCCGCACAGCTCTTTACAACTACTTATTCGCCCGGAAACACGGAGGAGACTTTGTCCTTAGGATAGAAGATACAGACCAAAGCCGTTTTGTGCCCGGGGCAGAACAATATATCACCGAAGCCCTGGACTGGCTCGGAATACCCCCTGATGAAAGCCCGAAAAAACCCGGCAAGTTCGGGCCTTACCGACAAAGCGAGCGGCAGGACGTGTATAAAGAGCACATAGATCGCCTAACAGACAACGGATGGGCCTACTACGCCTTTGATTCTGAACAGGAATTGACTGAGCTGCGTCAAGCGCATGAGAAAGACGGAGAAACCTTTATATATAACTGGCAAAATCGGACTCACTTAAATAATTCCCTTACGTTGTCGGCAGACGAGGTAGCGGGCCTGATCAATAAGGGAACGCCCTATGTAATCCGCTTTAAGTGGCCTCTGGATACTGTGGTCCAATTCGACGATCTTATTCGGGGCCGGATTCAGATCAACGCCAACACCCTGGACGATAAGGTGCTGTTTAAGAGCGATGGAATGCCAACCTACCACCTGGCCAATATTGTGGATGATCATCAGATGGAAATTACCCATGTGATTCGGGGAGAAGAATGGTTGCCTTCCCTCGCCTTACACTGCCAGTTGTATAAGGCTTTTGGGTGGGAGGCTCCAGTATTCGCCCATCTCCCCCTCATTTTAAAACCCGTCGGAAAAGGTAAGCTCAGCAAGCGCGATGGCGAGAAGCTGGGATTTCCCATTTTTCCACTTCAATGGAAGGAAAGCCCCGGATACCGGGAAGCGGGTTACTTTCCAGAGGCTGTTATAAACTTTCTCGCCCTCCTGGGATGGAACCCGGGAACAGAGCAGGAATTGTTTTCGCTGGAAGAATTAATGGGGGCTTTTGACCTAAACCGCGTCCAAAAATCCGGTGCACGGTTTGATCCGGATAAAAACGTCTGGTTCAACCACCAGTACCTGCAGCTCAAGCCCCTTGGCGAACTCGTCAGCCTTTTTCGGAAGGTACTGTCGGAGCGGGGAATCCCCGAAAAGGACTATTCAGACGGGCACCTGGCTTCCGTAGTTTCGCTTATCCGCGAACGCGCCTCTTTTATCCATGAATTCTGGGATCTGGGATCTTACTTCTTTAAGGCACCCGAGGGGTTTGATGAAAAAGCAGTCAGAAAGCAATGGAAATCGGAAACACCCAAGCGAATATCGGACCTGGCCGATGTTATTGAGGCCGCGGAATCTTTCACCGCTCAGGCCGCAGAGCGTATTGTCAAGACATGGATCACCGATAATAACCTCGGGTTTGGACAGGTCATGCCCCCGCTCAGGCTTTCCATCGTCGGCGCCATGAAGGGCCCGCAGCTTTTCGAGATCATGGAGTTGATCGGGCAGGAGGAAACCGTTTCCCGTATGCGCTTTGCCGTTACCAATATTAAGGCCAAGTCCTGACCTGTAACAAATTTCACAGGGTAACGACTAACTATTTGTTTAGGACTTTGTACCTTTCTTTAAAACCTTCAACATCTTTCTTATGGGAAATATTTTTATCTGGCTTCCTGTTATCGTTTTGGGAGCCGTGTTTATGCTCGGTGTGTTTTTTGTGGTTAAGCAACAAACCGCCGTGGCAGTCGAGCGATTCGGGCGTTTTCAAAGTATACGGCACTCGGGGCTGCAGTTGAAGATTCCACTAGTGGACCGTATCGCAGGCCGGTTGAGTCTTAAGATCCAACAACTCGATGTCATCGTGGAGACCAAAACCCTGGATGATGTCTTTGTAAAACTGAAAATCTCGGTTCAGTATGTCGTGATCCGTGAGAAGGTATACGAAGCCTTTTATAAACTTGAATATCCGCACGAGCAGATTACTTCATACGTATTTGATGTGGTACGGGCGGAAGTTCCTAAAATGAAGCTCGATGACGTCTTCGTCAAAAAGGACGATATCGCCATCGCGGTCAAAGCGGAGTTGCAGGATGCCATGCTCGACTATGGATATGATATTATTAAAACCCTGGTAACGGATATCGATCCGGACGCCCAGGTCAAGGCAGCCATGAATCGGATCAATGCCGCGGAACGCGAAAAAATTGCCGCTCAGTTCGAAGGGGATGCGGCCCGTATCCTGATGGTGGAAAAAGCCAAAGCGGAGGCAGAAAGCAAACGCCTTCAGGGGCAGGGTATCGCCGATCAGCGGAGGGAAATCGCCCGTGGCCTGGAAGAATCTGTGGAGGTTCTCAATAAAGTGGGGATAAACTCACAGGAAGCCTCTGCCCTTATTGTGGTAACTCAACATTACGACACCTTACAATCCATAGGTGAGGAGACCAATACCAATCTTATTTTGCTGCCCAATTCACCACATGCAGCTACCGATATGTTAAACAATATGGTCGCCTCCTTTTCGGCCAGTAACCAGATCGGGGAAGCCATGAAACATCAAAATTCCAAGAAAAGTCCTAAGGATCAATAATTACAGAGCCCAATGGGCCCCACGCTTACCTTCTGAATCGCCGAAGTACGAATCCGATAAGCGTGGAAATAACAAATTTTTTCAACATTCCCGAGCCCAGAATTGAAAGGATTTCAGGGGGTTGAAGCTCCTCTTTGATGCTGGAAATATTTCCTTTTACCTGCTCCTGGGCAATCTGCCTTCGCAGGTCCAGAATTTTAAGGTCCTTGTCAACCTCATCAAAATTAAGGTAGGTCTTTCTCATTACTTGTCTTCAAAGTAGTGTTCAGAAAATTTCCGGAGTACAGGTGATTCCAGTTTATGCCGCAGGGCATAACCGACCAGTCCCAACAGGACATATACGCCACCCACAATCCAGAAACCATCTGCCAGGTTGCCCAGGTGGTTGCCAATAACCATAGAAGCTGCAACTGAAAGGAAAAAAACAGCCAACATCACGAAGGTGCCCAGAAAAAGTACCACAGTCAGGGCAATGATGGCCCTCATTACAAACTTAAAGGTCTTTAACTTGTAATACTCGGCCGAACTTTCAACATACTCCTTAGCGGCCTGTTGAGAATCCGTCAGGTCGCTCTTTAATTCCTCAAATGCCATTCCTATTTCTGGAGTTGGGCGTTCTTCTTGCGCAATTCCTCGAGTTTGGCTTCCAGGCCTGCAATAATATCATCTGCCTGGTAACTCATCTTGGAAATGGTATCTTCCAATTTTTTGTCAAATTCCAGTTTCTGCTTTTGGGCGGATGTGCTGATCTCGTCCCTGGCCTTAGCCACCTCCCCTAAAAGTTCATCTGAAGTTTCCCGGGCCTTATCCTTAATCCGTTGCCGTGTTTTACCCCCTTCATCCGGAGCATAAAGGATTCCGGCGCCTGCCCCAAGAGCAGCACCCACAAGCAATGCCAATAAAACTGATCCACTATCACTAGCCATAATATCTATTTGTAAAATTAATACACATCTTAACTCCTATTCATCAGGAGGGTATGAAAGATACTGAAAAACTGTGGTAACACCCAAAAAAACCGAGAATTGCTCAACGATTCGGGACCCGGACTCACGCTTTTGCCTAGGACTTCTCTTCCATTTTTGCCCAGGTATCGCGAAGTGTCACCGTTCTGTTGAAGATCAATTGCCCCGGACTACTCGTCTTATCGACGCAGAAATATCCAAGACGCTGGAATTGATATCGTGCTCCGGGAGCAGCCGTTCGGAGTCCGGGCTCGAGTTTACCCTGTACTATTGTAAGGGAGTCTGGATTTATAAACTCAATAAAATCTCGATCGGTATGTTGATCGGGGGTGGGGTCTGTGAAGAGTCGGTCATAGAGTCGAACCTCAGCATCTACAGCATGTGAACAGGAGACCCAGTGCAGTGTGCCCTTTACTTTTCTCAGGCTTTCAGGGGTTCCGCTCCCACTTTTGCTTTTGGGGTCGTAGGTACATATAATTTCCAAAATATTCCCCTCGGTATCCTTCCTGACCTCCTCTGCACGAATGATATATGCATTTTTCAGGCGTACTTCGCCTCCCAGTTTCAATCTAAAAAACTTACGATTGGCTGTTTCACGAAAGTCATCCCTTTCAATATAGAATTCTTTTGAAAATGGGATTTTCCTGAAACCCGCATCCGGATTTTCAGGGTTGTTTTCAGCTTCAAGCCATTCCTCTGTATCCGCCTCATAGTTCCTGAGGATAACTTTTACCGGATCCAGGACGGCCATGACCCTGGGTGCTATCCTATTCAGGTCTTCCCGCATGTGGAAATCCAACAAAGCGACGTCTACAACATTTTCGCGCTTGGCAATCCCGATAGTATCCGCAAAATTTCGCAAAGCCTCAGGCGTACACCCCTTTCTTCTGAGTCCTGAGATTGTAGGCATTCTTGGGTCGTCCCACCCTTGGACAACCCCGTGTTGGACGAGTTCAAGCAACTTTCGCTTACTTACAACCGTATGACTCAGGTTGCGGCGGGCGAATTCCCGCTGTTTGGGGCGTACAAGGTCAGGTGAAACTACCTGGTCCAGGAACCAGTTGTAGAGTTCCCGATGCGGTGCGAATTCAAGGGTACAAAGGCTGTGCGACACCTGCTCAATATAGTCGCTCTCCCCGTGTGTCCAGTCGTAAAGGGGATAAATACACCAATCGGTATTTGTGCGATGGTGTGCCCTGTGCAAGATGCGGTACATCACTGGGTCCCGCATGAGCATATTGGGGGAGGCCATATCGATTTTTGCCCTGAGCACATGTGAGCCTTCCTCAAATTCGCCTTCCTTCATTCTCCGAAACAAATCTAAATTCTCAGCTATCGGCCGATCCCTGAAGGGACTATTTATCCCCGCCTCTGTAGGCGTGCCCTTTTGGGCAGCAATCTTATCGGACGGCTGACTCTCCACATATGCTTTTCCGCCCTTAATGAGCTGAATCGCCCAATCGTAGAGCTGTTGGAAATAATCTGATGCATAACACTCTCTATCCCATTGGAAACCAAGCCACTTCACATCTTCTTTTATGGCCTCCACAAATTCCTGTTCCTCCTTGGCAGGATTGGTGTCGTCGAATCTGAGATTTACCGGGGCATCGTAACGCAGGCCCAGGCCAAAATTCAAACAAATAGAACTTGCGTGCCCTATGTGCAGATAACCATTGGGTTCAGGAGGAAACCTAAAACGCAATTGTTTTTTGGAAAAGCCAGCTTCAAGGTCCTCTTCGACTATGTGCTCTATAAAATTCAGGGATTTCTCCTTTTCAGCCATTATTCAAGTATTGTGCCCGTAAAGGTAGAAAAATGCCTTTCAACGATAAAGCAAAACCTTTTAACCCTGCAAATCCCCGGTTTCACAACAGAAACCCTCCCCCCGACAACATTAAATTCCCTAAGGACACCTGAAAAACCATATTTGTTATACATACTGCGGGTTAAGAGGGGCTGTTCGGCGGCTCAGCAAAGTAAAAAACGACGTCGACACTATCCTCCTTTCACTTGTAGGGCAATTAATTATTAACACAACCAAACACCAGTCTTATGCCAAGAAAAATACTTCTAGCCACGGCCCTACTGTGTGGTATGCTGGGAATCCATAGCGGATACTCCCAGGTGTTGAATGCCCCACAAGCCGCACCCAATCAAACGCCACCTGCCGGATCCACCATCTGGAGCGCCGCATGTGCTTCACCATCCTTTAATGACTATTGGGTTGAATTTACATGGGGACCTCCCCTTGTCGGTGCGACGAATGAATTCATTTTAGAGCTTTCAGACGCCACCGGAGACTTCAGCTCACCCGTTGAACTTGCCCGGGACGGTACCAAAAACACCACGTTCGACTTCTATTTCCAGTTTCAATTGCCTGAAACAACGAGAGGAGAAGGATATCGGATGCGCGTACGCAGCACAAGCCCGGCAGCCACCAGTCCGGTTTCTGTAGCTTATCCGATGTATTACCTTGATGTCAACACAGCTCTGACAATACGACCTCAGGGCCAACCAGATTTTGGCGACGGCACGGCCCAGGTGTGCAATGGAAGTTCAATCACCCTGGAAGTGTACGGGTTGCCAAACGCAAATACCTATCAGTACAATTGGTACAGAAGCGGAACCCCTTTATCTGAAAACGGGTCCTCTATTACGGTTGATCAGGGAGGGATGTACAACGTAGAAATCGATTACGGATCGTGTTCCGGTTCAGGGAACACCCTTTCCAACCTTATAGACATCACCACCGGTTCAGACCTGGGCATAGCCATTAACCCGCCATCATCGACTGCATTGTGTTCGGGAGAAACGACTTTGCTAGAAGCTAATATAACAGGGCTCGGCCTTACCTACACCTGGTTTAAGGACGGGACTGCCGTTACTGCCCCTGCAGTAGATGCCTCGAATTTTTTGGTTGACGCCAGTGTTCCAGGTTTTGAAGGGGACTATGAGGTCGAGGTTTATGGTCCAGGGGCGTGTTTGGAGCGTTCGCCCGCTGTTTCAATAACGAATTCCGGGGATTTTACAGTCTCCAGAGATAACCCTGCCAGTGTTGTTGTCCTTCCGGGGCTAAACTCGACACTGAGTGTCTCATCAACCGCCTCCGCTGTAACGTACCAGTGGTTTAAAGATGGAGTTTCTATCCCGGGGGAAACGGCCACTTCACTTACCGTTTCAGATACAGATACCGGAGTTTACTTTGCACGCGTGAGCCTGACCGGGGGAAGCTGTGCAAGTACGACCAAAGATTCAGAAAGCACCACAGTAACCACACCTGCCGACCTGGAGATGGACATTGTCTTCAATGCGGCCTATAGCCCATGCGCGAATACAAATACAGTGCTTGAAGTAGGGGTAATCCGAGCTGTTGATTCAGGAGGGAGCACCACCGATGTGACTTCTGATTTGTTAAGCGCAATGAGTTTTCAATGGCTGTTGGACGGGAATCCCATTCCCGGGGCTACTGCTTCCAGCATAAGCCTGACAGATGCCTCAGAAAACGGAGTGTATTCCCTCGAGGGCAGCCTCGCCGGGTTCACCCCTATATCCAATACGCTGGAGGTGTTGCTCAGATCTTCTGAAACGCTCGCCATTACAAGTAGCGACCTGACCGTCTGTGGTCCTTCAGAACCGGTAACACTGAGCACATCCGCCGACCTCAGCGGCGAAACCTATGATTGGTATCGCGATGGTGTGGCGCTCAACGAGAGTACCCCTGCAATTGATGTAGGGCTCCCTGGTTCCTACGAGTTAATCATAGAGCGAAATGGATGTCCGCTGACCTCTAATGTGATCAATCTGAATCCTTTGAATCCGGACTTGATCAACCTCTCTCCCGGGGATGAGGTTCAGTTTCCGGAAGGTACATCAGAAACGGTGACTGCCTCAGGAGGCGACAGCTATCTCTGGTATGATGAAAACAATAATGAAATAGGTAATTCAGCCAGTATTACGCTTACCCTGGAAGGGGAGTACCTGGTTATAGCTTCCATAGGAAATTGTCAGGTGATGAAAACCCTCACGGCTACCTATCTCGACACCTTTAAAGTACCTAATGTGATTTCGGTCAACGGCGATGGCATCAATGAACAGTGGATCCTGCCCAATTACTATTCGGGTAAATCCGACGTGATTGTCACCATTTACAATGAACAGGGAGAAGAGGTTCTCAATGTGAATAATTATCAAAACAACTGGCCCGCTTCCTCCTCGGCATTCACCCGACAGAATATGATTTTCTATTATCGGATACGAAATGCAGAGAAGGTTCTGAAACAGGGTACGATTACCGTTATCAGATAGATAAATAAGATGAAAAACAGATTGTTACTCTTATTGGCGCTCATAGCCCTTATCCCTTTTAGCGGGTATGGGCAGGAGGATAATCCCTTTATCGTGTACGATGTGCCAGCTCAGAACTTGTTGAAATTCAACAGGTTCCTCATCAACCCCACCTTTTCGACAGCCCGGGAGGATAAGTCCTATATCAATCTGCTTCACAGAAACCAATCAGTATCTTTTGATGACAACAACCAAAGCTATTTCCTGAGCTACAGTGGACGAATCGGCGATCGATCTGGGGCCGGCCTTAGTGTCTATACCCAAAGAGCAGGTACTTTGAGCAATTACGGAATCCTCGCCAATTACGCCTACGGTATAAAACTCAGCGATAAAAGTAATTTTACTTTTGGGGCCAACCTGTCCTATTACAATAGTGGGTTTGACGAAAGCCGTGCGAACCCAATAGAATTTGATCCCTTCCTGAGCGGATTTCAGGACAGCTCCCTGCTCACGTTTCAACCTGGATTCAACATCTCTTATGACGCTTTTGACTTCGGGGTTTACGCTGAAAATCTTTTCGATTATAACCTGAAAACCAGCGAGTCCCTTACAAGTTTCAGCGAAAAAACCTTTTCGACCCATTTACAATATACCCATCAGTTTGGTTCAAACAGGGGTATCCTTGAAGGGGGACGACTGATGCCTTTGGCGCGTGTCAGAAGGGTGGGGGAGGAAGACCTTGTACTCGGAGGTAATTTGATCCTCGACTTACCAAAAATTGGGTGGCTCCAGGGAGGTTACGATAGTTTTTACGGCGCCTCTGCCGGAGTCGGGTTCAATTTAAACCAACGACTCTCTATCGGTTATACCATGGAGAAGGGGCTTTCCAACAATTTTGACAATTTCGGACTTACCCACGAAATCTCCGTTGCCTTCTCCTTCACCCCCAACCTCACAGAAGACCGGGTGATGCTGGAAGACGATTATGAGGAGCTTGTACAAAATGAAGATCCTGAATCTGCAGCTGAAAAGAACGAAGCTGAAGAGACCACAGAAATTGCCGAATTGAGGAAAAGACTGGCTGAAAACGACGCCATTCTGGCAGAGCTTATGTTCCGGCAAGACTCCATGGAGCAATCCAGGGAAAAGGAGCTTGAAACTCGATTTGAACGTGTCATGCGAATGGTGCGTCAGGAAACCGACGGAAACCGCCCGGATCTGGAGGAGAAAGCCGAATCTCTTTACTATAAGAACAATGACCCCCGGTTTTTAGCCGGGCAATCCAACCAGGCGAAAGATGCTGTGGCTGCCGAGGTTACCGCTCGAGAGTCTACGCGAACTACAGCGGCTTCCGGGCAGGGATCATCGCCCGCGGCTATAGCCCAGGCCACTTCCCCCCGTCCTGCTGAGATCGCTCGGCGCAACCCTGCCAAAACCCAACCTGAAAAAGCCCCGGTATCCGAGAGCCCTGTCAAACAACGAAAGTTCCGAAATCTTCCCGGGGTGATGGATGGCTACTATATCGTCGCCAACGTCTACAGCGGCACAAAATACATGGACAAATTCATGGAGGATATGAAAGCCCGGGGGTTTGATCCGGAATTCATAGACAATAAAGAGAATGGCCTCAAATACGTATACCTGAAGCGATTTAGCAATTGGTCCGGTGCCGAAAATGCCGCTCTGTCTGGCTTTGATGGCAATTACGAAGGAACACTTTGGGTGATGAATGTGGCCAACCGCTACACCAACGAGGCATATGCGGAGAATTCTGCTAAAATAGAAGAAAAAGCCAGGGCCTACGATAATGATGTGTTGCAAAAAAATGTCATCAATCGCGACCAGCTTAGTACGGTGAATACCGCCGAGAAAGAACTTGCGGTTTATGGAGCGGGTACGGAGTACTATATCATTGCCAATGTATTCTCCAAACCAAATAATGCCAATCGGTTTGTTCGATTTCTGAATTCAAAAGGGATGAACGCCAGTTATTTCATCAACCCGGAAAACAACTATTACTACGTCTACCTCAAGCGACATGAAAACTGGAATAGTGCCCTGATTTCTTATTACTCAAAACTAAATGACAGTTACGACGAGAAAATGTGGATTATGCGCGTACGTCCCGGTCAGCTAACTTAAGCCTTAATTAACTGTGATACAGAAATTTACAATAAAAAATATACTGTTTGTTATCCTGTTCTTTTACGGCTTTGCAAGCCTAATAGCACAGGAAGCCGTGCCTTTTACCCCACGTCTCGATGGAGGTAATATCGAGGTGCGCGGAGACATCCTTTTCGTGGGAAATAACATTCTCAACCGGGCCTCCCAGTCAAACCCTGAAGAAGCCAACACTCCATATAACGGCACCCAAAACAACAATTCCCTATGGATGGAGTACATCGATATCGATGGAGATCCCTCTACATTTAGTTCGAGTAGTGCAGAATTATCCGTTCCGGATGCGGACTGTTCCCTGGTGCGGTACGCCGGGCTCTATTGGGCATCAACCTACCCGAATGAACGCAGCACAAACGGTTCCGCTCCTTTTGATGGTACCCCCAGGCTCGAAGATTGGAATGAGATAAAATTTCGTTTACCCGGCGGGTCTTATGTCGATCTTGTGGCGGATAATAATCCGGATCCCGTCGGAGAAGAAGACGATATCATCTTTGATGGATATAACCCTGGGAACATTAATAATTCTTTTAAGGATTCCCCTGTCATTTGTTATAAGAATGTCACCAACCTGGTACAGGCTCAGGCTAATCCCAACGGGGAGTACACTGTTGCCAACATACGGGCTACCAAAGGAAGGCGTAGGGGTTCCAGCTCCGCGGGATGGGTGTTGGTCATTATCTATGAAAACCCCAATGAAACCGGAAAATTCATCTCCACATTTGACGGCTATGCCGGCGTTCAAGGCAGTGTGCCTGCCGTGGACGTAAACGTAAACGGGTTTAGAACCCTGCCCCCGGGATTCCCGGTACGCGCACGGATCGGGGTGGCAGCGCTGGAAGGAGATAGAGGAATTAACAATGACCGCTTCCGAATCCGGGCCAATTCCGTTGGAAGTTTCACCGACCTGACTACGGGGCTTAACCCTGCCAACAACTTCTTTAACTCCACGATATCCACCAACGGGGCACAGGTACCCACCCGAACCCCCTACGGAACAAATACCCTGGGCCTGGACCTGGATGTTTTTGACCTTGACAATCCTTTCAACTCCGTCATCCCAAATGACGAAACCGGGGCAACCCTGCAATTCACCTCATCAGGCGATGGCTATGGTTCGTTCCTGGCCACATTTATGGTTGAAATCATCGAGCCTGACATCGCCCTTGAAAAGCGAGTGGAAGACATTGCCGGAAATGACATCACCGGCCTTGGTGTTAATCTGGGCCAGACCATTGAATATATACTTCGGTTTCAGAATGTAGGAAATGACGATGCCACCAGCTATACGATTCGGGATGTGTTGCCTCAAAACGTAACCCTTGACGAAACCTTTTTGAGTCTTCCGCCAGGGGTAACGTACACCTATGATGCCGCATTACGCGAAGTGACCTTCATAATTCCAGACAACCTTGTCGAAGAAAACGATCCGGCCTATGACATCCGCATGCGGGTGCGTGTGGCCGAAAACTGTTTTGATTTTGTAAATGCGTGTTCTGATGAAATTCAGAATCAGGCTTATTCCACCTATCGCGGGGCCCTGAACAGTGCCGAAATTACAGATGATCCAAGTGTTTCGGATTTCGACAATTGTGGCTTTGCGACTCCGGGCGCCACAAACTTTCTTTTGGACGATTTGGCGGCTTGCGACTTTAACCGCACTGTGGAACTCTGTGGAAACGATGTACTGCTCATTGCAGGCACCGGATTTGATGATTATATATGGTACGCAGACAACAATGGGGACGGACTGATCGATGCCGGAGACACCCTCCTCAACGACGGAGATCCAGACGGTGACCCGGGAACCTTGAGGGTGACAGATGTAGGGAGCTATATCGTCGACAAAATCGTAGCTGATCCCTGTAAAGGATTTCAGGAAATCATCAGTGTTGTATTGCCCGGGGTAACCCAAATCAACCCTATCGCCGAGCTAATAAATGACCCGACGAACACCGTAGAGGGAGAAATTGCAATATGTCCGAATGACGGAGAGCCCCTGCCCAAAGTTTTCCTTTGCGGGGTAAATGACAGTGAGCTGATAGAGATCAACATCCCGGATGCCACCAGTATTCAATGGGAACGCCTGGATGAATCCAGCTGTATGGACGCCGGGGATGATTGTGCGAACAAAAACTCGGCCTGTACCTGGAATACCGTGGACACAGGGTTTGATTTTATGGCCTCTGATTCCGGCAAGTACCGGGTCGTGGTAAACTACCAGAACGGGTGTTTCACCAGGTTCTATTTTGATGTTTTCCAAAACCTCTTAGACCCCCAACATACGGTACGCGACATTGTTTGTGCCTCTCCCGGAAATATTACGGTAACCAACGTCCCGGCGAACTACGAATTCCAATTATTGGACGCTACAAACGGTAATATCCTTGTTCCATATTCCACTGGCAATGGCCCGAGCTTTGATATTGCTTCGAATGGCGCCTACACCGTTGAATTCCGGCAACTAGGGGTTGTCGGGGGTTGTATATTCCGCATTGAAGACATCGGGGTTCGCCAACGGGATTTCCAGGTGGATGTCACAGTGCAGAATATTGACTGTAATGGCCTCGGCGGTATCAACATCTCGGTGCTGGATGTCAATCCTCAATACTACTATGAAATATCACAGGGTGGTACAATAGTAGACACCTTCGGGCCTTCTAACGACAATAATTTCACGTTCTTCAATATCAGCGGTGGTGTATACGACGTCAATGTCACTACAGACGATGGGTGTATATACACCGAGCAAGTAGAGGTTCTGGACACTTCTGACCTGGAACTGACAGCCCGGGTTTCACAGAACATCACCTGTAAAGAAGGAAACATTCTTATGGAGTCGGTTGGGGGGAAAACCCCGCACACCTACGCCATCTATGAGTTTGTGGACGAATCCGGAAACACCCAGATATCCTACCCCACGCCACAGGATATTCCCGCTTCTGAATTTCAGACGAGTGTGATTTTTGACGTATGGGATCCCGGAACCTACACCTTTGTGGTTGTTGACCGAAACAATTGTTTTGATCTCTCGAATTCAGTCGTAATATATTTTGAGCCTCCTGTAGAATTCGCCCCCACGACGGTTATTGACGAACAGTGTTTTGGAGATTCCAGCGGGACCATTCAGTTTAATGTCATTGATCGAAACGGATACCAGCTCACCTACTTCCTGATAGACGAGAACGGGGTTGAAATAGACACAAATACTTCAGGAGTTTTTGCTTCGCTGCCCCAGGGGGATTATACGGTTCGCCTCAATTTCCGGAAAGGAAGTGCTTCCTGTGAATACTTTGAATATTATACGATCTCGGGGCCTGCAAACGCGCTGACTTTTGACGCTAACATCTTACAGGATTACAGCTGTATAC
>NZ_JBAVZJ010000430.1:0-4792 GCF_049588695.1 Robiginitalea sp. | reverse complement strand
GTTGATGGCCTATGAAGAAGCGAATAACGAACGCCGTTTCAGACCCGATCGGGAACCCAGTCCAGAGCCCAATCCGGATTAAGCCTCCATACGTTTAAGTTCGATGTAATTCCGACTTAATTTCCGGGTCAGCAATCCGTAAAGCAGAAAATAGATACCCGCCAAAAGGCCTGTAAAGAGAATTCCGGCTACAGTCATAACCCCTATGAGCAACCACTTGAGTTGATCGGGGTCTACATTTTGATTTTTAATATTCAATGTTTCGACCAGATTGTTATCCAGGGCCATACCGACAATAAACACTCCAAAAATCAGTAAAACCATTGTGAGGCAAAACAGGACGTAGTGTTTTACGGTCCGCCGTGTCCTGAAAATCTTGTTCATCAGCTTTTTGGCGTCATCCAGGACAGAGATCTCCCTGTAGCGTTTATAGAATTGAAAAATAAAGTAAATCGCTACGGCATACTGTGTAATGGTCAGGGCGATGATCCATTTATCAATGCCAAGGCTTTTGGCGAAGTTGTAATCCATTTCATTCCGGAAGGAGGGGATCAGGTAAAGCAGATGCGGTAAGAGAAACTCGATAATACTGATATAAAAAATCCACCGAACCACAGAGGAAGATTTCTTCCAAATCATCTTGTAAATTTCCTCATAGGTGAGGCGGGGCAGGTTGGTTTCCTTTTTTTGCCAGTCTTTCTTTAATAAATCCAGTTCATCTAGCATAGTCTACGGATTCAGAATGGTTCTCAGTTTGGTCTTTATTCGGTTCATTTTTACACGGGCATTCACTTCTGAAATACCCAGTGTCTCAGCGATTTCACTATAGTTCTTATCTTCTAAATACAAGAAAACAAGGGCCTTGTCAATATCTGAGAGTTGCCTGACGGCACTGTACATAAGGCTCAGTTGTTGCTCCTGTGTAGGATCGTACTCCTCGGCGCTTATCTTGTATACCACAGAGTCATAATCGTAAGTAGCGGGCCTCCTTTTTGATTTGCGGTAAAGGGTAATCGCCGTATTCAGGGCAACCCGATACATCCATGTGCTGAATTTGGAGTCCCCCCTGAATTTCGGATAGGCTTTCCAGAGCTGTATGGTGATTTCCTGGAATAAATCATTGTGGGCATCCCGGTTGTTGGCATACAGGCTACATACCTTATGAACAATATTCTGATTGTTCTCCAGTTCCGTTACAAATTGGTGCTCGAGCTCCTTATTCACTGTTGGTTAGCAGTTCTTACAGATTAGTAGCCGGGTTCAGGGATTTGTTACAACAGAACCTTTCAAAAGACCTGTCCCGGTGCATTTTTTATCCACACTCTCCCTTGGGAGCAGGTGTTTATTCCCTGTAATTCAGGGCCGGGGAGCGATCGCCAAGGAGGGGGACATAATTGAAGTCAGGCCCAAGGCGCTCCTGGAATTCGGCTTTGGCCTCTGAAATGGCTTTGGGATTGGAATACAAGTCGATAGCTGTAGAAGCGAGGGTTTTGGCAGCGACCATCATTCCCTTTGTACCGATACCTGTGCCTCCGGCAGCGACAGCCTGCCAGCTGTGGGCCGGCGTACCGGGAACCCAGGTGGCGATACGGATGCCCGCTGTAGGTACCCTGAAACTGACATCCCCAACATCTGTAGATCCATAGGCCCTTCCTTCGGTTTTAAAGGGCTGAACCCCGCTGGCCACCTCCGGTTGCAGGCTCTCCTGCCCGAGGGACTTTGAAATTGCCGCGGCAAACTGCAATTCCTGGGGGGAATAGGTGACTCCCCCGATGGCTTCCAGGTTTTTATGTACAATTTGCTGCAGACGAACATTGGGTAGTAATTCGTAGGTTCCTCCAATCATTTCGTATTCCATTTGCGTTCCCGTTCCCAGGGCTGCCCCTTCAGCTGCTTTTACCATACGGTCGAAGATATCGATGACCACATCCCGGCTGTTGTGACGCGCGTAGTAATAGACTTCGGCGAAATCCGGGACGACATTGGGGGCTTTTCCCCCATCGGTAATCACATAATGTATACGCGCCTGCTGTGGAATGTGCTCCCGCATCATATTTACCATAGCGTTCATGGCTTCTACGCCGTCCAGGGCGGATCGCCCTTTTTCGGGAGCTCCTGCGGCATGGGCAGAGACCCCGTGGAAGCGAAATTTTGCAGATTTGTTGGCGAGGGCCGCACTGGCGCTGGCGTCATTCCGGTCCCCGGGATGCCAGTGAAGGGCGACATCCAGGTCGTCAAACAATCCGGCTCGGGTCATATATACTTTCCCCGATCCGCCTTCTTCGGCCGGGCATCCATAAAAGCGAATGGTCCCCTGTCCTCCACGGGCCTTTAGCCAGTCTTTAACAGCGATAGCAGCAGCAGTTGAAGCCGTACCGAAGAGGTGGTGGCCGCAGGCATGGCCCGCAACCCCCTCCGCACTTTCTTTTTGGGGCACCGCCTTTTGGGAAAGCCCGGGCAGGGCATCATATTCCCCTAAAATCCCAATAATCGGGCTTCCGCTCCCGTATTCGGCCACGAAAGCTGTTGGGATGCCGGCAACTCCCTTTTCAATTCGAAAACCCGCCTCAGACAGCGTTTCTTGAAGCAGGGCCGAACTTTGAACCTCTTGATACCCCATTTCAGCCCAATCCCAGATCTGCAGGGCGATAGCCTCATATTTTTTCGATTGGGAATCGAGGTTTTTTAGAACTTTTTCCTGGGCGCCCAGGCCCAATACGATAAAGAAAGAAAGGATGGATAAACAGGATTTCATCAGGTTGGATTTTAAGGGTTAAGCGATTTTAAAGATACGAGAACCTGTGATTAAATCAAGTGTTCTCATATAAGCGCGAAATCATTATTGATTTTCCGCCTTTTTGAAAAAGGGTTTCAGGAATTTCTCGGGTGGTAGGTATTGACAATTTGCGATAAATGCTGACGGTCTATATGCATATAAACCTCTGTAGTCGTGATGCTTTCATGCCCCAGCATTTGTTGGATGGCCCGGATGTCCGCCCCATTTTCCAACAAGTGGGAGGCAAAGGAGTGGCGAAAAGTATGTGGGCTTACATTTTTACGTATGCCGGCTTTCTCCGCCTGCCGTTTCACAATGGTAAAGATCATGGCCCGGGAGAGCCTGCGTCCATTTCGATTCAGAAACAGCGTATCTTCATAGCCTTTTCCCGGATTTTGCTGCGTTCGCACCTGCTCCCTGTAAAGGTTAATGTGTTTTTGCGTGACCGGCCCTACAGGGACAAAGCGCTCCTTACTGCCTTTACCCAATACTTTTAAAAAGCCTTCCTCGAAGAATAAGTCGCTCATACGTAAATCCAGGAGTTCGGATACCCGTAACCCACAGCCGTAAAGTGTTTCCAGGATGGCCCTGTTGCGCTCCCCTTCCGGGGTTGAGCGGTCAACACTGGAAAGCATGGTGAGTACTTCATTAACGCTGAGTGTGTCCGGGAGCTTTCTTCCGAGTTTTGGAGCTTCAATAAGCTCCATGGGATTGTCTGTCCTGTAATCTTCCAATTGTACCCAGGCGAAAAATCCGCGGAGACTGGAAATGATCCGGGCCTGAGATCTGGGGTGGAGCGTGGAGTCCAGGCTATGGACAAAGGCCTCGAGGTCTTCACGTGCTGTTACCCGGGGTGATACCCCCTGTCGTTCTTCCTCCAGGAAGGCGGCGAGTTTGGCCAGGTCGCGCCCGTAATTCTGAACTGAATTCTTCGAGAGACCGCGTTCGAGCCTTAGATAGTGTGTATAATCCGAAAGGGCGTGCTTCCATTTCACAGGGGTAAAGATACTTGAAGAGAGCTTCTTATTCCACCTCCCGGAAATGGGAAATCTTGTAGAATTAGGATTTTTCCTACATAAATCAGTACTTTCACAACATAAGTAACTGATTTACACATAGAGTACGGTAGTTTTGAACATCATTTAAAATGAGAAATCATGAGAAAAATTTTAGTTATTGGTTGTATGTTACTATTTGGTGCCACCCTTCAGGCACAGGAAGGCCTGAATGTGGGAATCAATTTGGGGTTACCCGTTGGGGATGCCTCCGATTTTTCGAGTTTTAGCCTGGGGCTGGACGCCAATTATTTATGGAATGTGGCCGAATCCCTGGATGTAGGTGTTGCCACTGGTTTTACCAATGCCTTTGGGAAAACCATTGATTTCGGCGAAATTGAAGTGGATGCAGATGACGTGCAGTTCATTCCAATCGCAGCAGCCGGACGTTACCACGTGACGGACAAATTCCGCGCGGGTGCAGATATAGGGTATGCCATTGGTATAAACGACGGGAATGATGGCGGTTTTTACTATCGCCCCATTGTGGCCTATAGCCTAAGCGACATCACGGAACTTAATTTTTCCTACACCGGGATCAGCCTGGACGGTTTTACCTGGTCGACTATTTCACTCGGCGTTATGTTTAGTCTGCTTTAGCCCAGAGGATGGAACTCTTTATAAAGGCGGAGGGATTCCCTCCGCTTTTTTTTTGTCTGGATGTCAGCTTTCCTACCGCCGACAAAGGTGTATTGGGCTAACTTTGTATTTTTACCCCGTCCGAAAGTGTTTAATCACTTTACAAATACCATCCGCATGAAACTTATCATCATCAATGGCCCCAACTTAAACCTGCTCGGTAAGCGGGAACCGGAACTTTACGGCAGTAAGACTTTTGAGGATTTTTTCGGTCAGCTTCAATTTCAATTCCGGGAAGTGCAATTGGAGTATTTCCAGTCGAATATTGAAGGGGAACTGATTGATAAACTGCAAGAGGTAGGTTTTAGTTACGACGGTATTA
>NZ_JBAVZJ010000429.1:0-4489 GCF_049588695.1 Robiginitalea sp. | reverse complement strand
GGGAAGCTATGGCCCCCTGACCGTGGGGATGATCCTGGGTGTGGTTTGCCTGTTACTCATTATACTAACCAATGAGAAGAACCGGGAGAAAATGAAACTAAACCTGAAGGAACTGACCATCATAAACGAATTGGCCCTCACCATCGGGCTGGTCATGCTGACCATCGGTAACTTCCTCGGGGGTCAATGGGCCAATGAGAGCTGGGGCCGATATTGGGGCTGGGATCCGAAAGAGACCTGGGCCCTGATCTCTATTTTGGTCTATGCTTTTGTGATTCACACCCGATTAGTTCCAGGCCTTCGGGGAACCTGGACATTTAACTTCCTGAGCGTCATTGCCTTTTCAAGTATTATGATGACGTATTTTGGAGTGAATTTCTACCTGGTGGGCCTTCACAGTTATGCCAGTGGAGACCAGGTGATTACCCCTACATTTGTGTGGTATACCCTCGGAGGTGTCTTCTTTTTGGGTGCCCTGAGCTGGTGGCGTTACCGCGTGCACTTTAAATAAACGGGTTGTAGTTTTATAAGAAAAAAAGCCAGGTTTCTCTGCAGGTAACCCCTTGAATACCCTGAGGAACGGGATGCTTTTAGGGCGAAGGTAAAGGCAGTTTCTATTTCTTGAATTCACTACCTTTGGGCTTGTTATATTATATTATGGACAAGAAAGCAAAAGGAGTCAATACAATCTGCACTCATATCGGCGAACTGGAGGACAAGACCTTCAAAGGCGCCATTTCTCCTTTGTATATGAGTACGTCTTATGATTATGAGGACGTGGATATAAAGCGTTATCCAAGGTATTTTAACACCCCAAACCAGGAGGCCCTCTGTCGTAAAATTGCAGCCCTTGAGCATACGGAGGCTGCCTTGATTTTTGGCAGTGGAATGGCGGCTGTGAGTACCGCGCTTTTGGCTTTTCTCAATAAGGGGGACCATTTGGTAGTACCCCGACAAATTTATGGGGGTGCATATAATCTTATCGTAGAGGAATTTCCCAAGTATGGGATCGAGTACACGTTTATTGATAGTACGGAACGGTCGGCATTTGAAAATGCCATCCAGTCCAACACCCGGGTGCTCTATCTGGAAACCCCTTCGAACCCCTTACTCACCCTGACCGATCTGGAGGCCATTGGGTCTCTGGGGCGCTCACGGGGGCTGAAAACACTCATAGATAATACTTTTGCCAGCCCTGTAAATCAGAATCCGGCAGACTACGGCATCGATATCATGATCCACAGTGCCACCAAGTATATGGGGGGGCATTCGGATATTTGTGCAGGGGCGGTAGCGGGAAGCCACGAGAATATCGATCGAGTTTTTCAACTGGCCAAAAACCTGGGAGGCAGCCTCAGTGATTATACGGTCTGGCTGCTGGAGCGGAGTTTGAAAACTATGGGCATCCGGGTACGCGCCCAGAATGAAAACGCCCTGAAACTCGCAAATTTCCTTAACCAACACCCGGACATTGAAAAAGTATATTATCCCGGACTGGAGAGTCATCCCAATCACGATATCGCGAAAGCCCAGATGCACGGCTTCGGTGGGATGTTGTCTTTTGAGCTCTCTGAATCCCTGGACCAGCATAGGTTTATGCGCTCCTTGCAGTGGATAAAGGTATCTATGAGCCTGGCAGGTGTGGAAAGCACTTTACTCTCTCCCACCCAAACCTCTCATGCCCTGTTGAGTCCCGAGGAACGCCTTAAGGCCGGAATACGGGATGGCCTTATTCGGTTTTCAACAGGAATTGAGGATTTTGAAGACTTAAAAGCAGATCTCACTCAGGCCCTGTTGCGATCCAAAACCCTCAGTAAGGAATCGGTTACCTAAATTCAAATTGTATATGGCTCAAAAATTAGATATCCTCGTTTTCGGGGCACACCCGGATGACGCTGAGCTCGGCGCAGGGGCTACCATTGCCAAAGAAATTGCACAGGGGAAGAAAGTAGGTATTGTGGACCTTACCCGGGGAGAATTAGGGACTCGGGGGTCTGCAGAGATTCGGTCTCGTGAAGCGGCCAGGGCTGCAGAAATTTTGGGAATTTCCGTACGTGAAAACCTGGAATTTCGAGATGGGTTTTTTAGAAACGATCCCCAACATCAAATGGCCGTTATTCGCCAAATACGAAAATACAGGCCGGATATCGTACTCTGCAACGCCATTCATGACCGGCATATAGATCATGGGCGGGGTAGCGATTTGGTGAGTGATGCCTGTTTTCTCAGTGGCCTCATCAAAATTGATACGCAGTTGGAGGGGGATGATCGCTGGCAGGAGCCCTGGAGACCCAAAAATGTCTATCACTATATTCAATGGAAGAATCTGAAGCCGGACTTTGTCGTGGACGTCAGTGGATTCATCGATAAGAAATTGGAAGCCATCCGCGCTTACGATTCCCAATTTTTTGATCCGAATAGCAAAGAGCCTGAAACGCCTATCAGTAGTGCTAATTTCCTCGAAAGCGTGGAATATCGTTCCCGGGATCTTGGAAGGTTGGTAGGGGTGGAGTATGCCGAGGGTTTTACAGTTGAACGCACCCCGGCAGTCTCCTGCCTTGATAAGTTGATCTAGACAGCCTTGCTATAAGCCCCGGCTGCTTTCGGGAGGGTGAAATAGAACGTACTTCCCTTTCTGAGCAAACTATCTACCCAGATTTCCCCCCCGTTTTTCTGGATCATTTCCTTACAAAGCGTGAGGCCTAATCCGGTTCCTTTTTCATTGGCGGTACCGTAGGTAGAATGTGTGTTTTCTTCCTTAAAAATCTTCTGAAGTGTCAGGCGATCCATTCCCACACCGGTATCGCGGATTGAAATAATCCAGTATTGTTCTTTTTCTTCGGCATGCAGGGTCACCATTCCGTTTTCGGGGGTAAACTTCAGGGCATTGCTGATAAGGTTTCTAAGTACGATGTCCACTTGATGGGGGTCCGACCATACCTGAGTATTTGCCGGGATTTCGCTGATGATTTTAATGCTTTTATTCTCCGCGATCTCATTGAGTAATTTAATATTCTCTGCCGCAATGCCTTCCAGGAGTACAGAGGTTGGCCGGGTTACTGCACCATTGAGCTGCGAATAGCCCCAGGACAGTAAGTTGTTTAAGGTGAAGAAGATATGGTCTACGTCCGACCGTAGTTTGGGCATATAGGAGGCTAGCTCATCAATCGAGATTTCCCCGTCCTTGAATATTTGCAGGAGTTCCTTCAAGGCACCGACGGGACCCCGGAGGTCATGGCCGATTACCGAGAAAAGTTTCACCTTAGTCTCGTTGTCTGTCTGTAATTCAGACTTGCGCTTCTCCAGGATTTCCTGTTTTGCTTCCAATTCCCGGGTGAGGCGTTGCTGTAATTTTTTACTTCGGTATACGAGGTAGATTATCAAAAGGGAAACCAGCAAGAGCCCGGCTCCGACATAAATGAAACGTTCCTGGGAGGCAAGTGCTTTTTCATTATCCTGAATAAGCAGTTGCTTTTGCCGTTCATACTCTGTTTTCGTTTTTAGCAGGCTCAGGCTCTGTTTGTTTTCATTCCGACTCAGGGTATCGGAGAGCTCCTGGAAAAGTTCGTGGTAGGCCAGGGCCGTGGCGTAGTCCTGCTGCCGTCGGTATATCTCATAAAGGGTTTTAGAGCATTTTTTGGTCCCTTCGGCAAAGTTGATGCTTTTGCTGATCCGGAACGCATCTTCAGCGTAAATAGTGGCGAGACTATCGTTTTCCAGGCCGATATACGTTTCTGCCATACCATTGTACAAGTCGATTCGAGCCCGGTCATCATCCAGATTCTCGTGGAGCACCTCACTTTGACGATACCAGTACAGGGCCCAGTTGTAATTGTATTTTTTAAGGTAGACTTTACCCTTGATCTCATAGGAGTAGGCCAGCCAGTCTATTATGCGATACTTTTCAAAAATGTCGATGCTCCGGTTGACGTTAAACATGGCATATTCCAGGTTTTTCATGTCTGCGTAGAGAGAAGCCAGATTACTCATAGTCTCTGCCTGCGCGATCTCATCACCGAGGGAATCATTTAATTTTCTGACTTTCTTGTAATACTCCAGAGATTCATCGTAGTATTTCTGATCTGCATAGAGGTTAGCGATGTTTTCATTGATAATCGACTGCTGTAACAGGGCTTCTTCTTCAAGGGCGATTTCCAGGGCAATGAGATAGCCATTCAGGGCCTTTGCATGGTCACCGCGATATTCATACTCACCGGAAATATTATTGAGCAGGCTCAATCTGAGATCACTGGAATTCATAGTATTGACCAGTTCCAGAGCCTTGTTATAATATGTTAGGGCCGTATCTGTTACCCCCCGGTCTGAATAATAGTCCCCGAGATTCATATAAGAGATACTCTCTCCCTTGCGATATTTGGCTTCCTTACTGTATTCAAGTGCTTTTAAGGCATAACTATACAGGGAATCCGTCTCGTAGTAGCGCATTTCCTCTGCAAAGGTGTTGATCAGGTCCAGGTAGGCTGTGTCC
>NZ_JBAVZJ010000428.1:0-6532 GCF_049588695.1 Robiginitalea sp. | reverse complement strand
ACGGATTGCCTGCTTATCAGTCTTTTTAGGACCCTTTACAACTTTATCTCGACGAATAGCTTGTTTATCAGACTTTTTAGGACCCTTTACAACTTTATCTCGACGAATTGAAGAAAGTTCATAAGCCTCATCGATATCATTAGTGCAGGCCGCTCCCGATAGGATACCAATCGTCAAGAGGCTAAAAAGAAATTTCTTAGTGTTCATGGCTGGAGGAATTAGATTGTTTTTCATTTTCATTATCAAATGTAGGAATTTATAACACCCACAAGAAACCATTTAGTACAAACATAGTGCATTTCACCGATAAAAACAAGCCTTTAAACGAAAAAGAGGTAGTTCATCGACGTTTCTGCAATAAAAGTTCAGTTTGAACGATGTGTCATTTTTTCTACTCATCCCGACCTGCCCAGACTGAGTTTCCGGTGGTTGATGCCTTTGATTTCCAGATAGACATCCGTGCAATGTGGAGGTAAAAGCCCTGCGATCCGTTGGGGCCATTCGATAAAGACATAGCAGTCCGTACCCAGGATTTCCTCAATACCCAGGTCCAGGGCCTCTTCTTCCCCCTCGAGCCGGTAACAGTCCAGATGGTAGGCCAGTAGATTACCGGCGGCATCAAAATACTCATGGATTAAGCCGAAAGTGGGGCTGCTTCCCGCATCTACAGCGCCGAGATCAGCAATTAAGGCCTTGATCAGGGTAGTTTTCCCCGCACCCAGGCCCCCATAAAAGCAGTAGAGTTTGGAACTTTCACCCTTCCTGAGAAAGGCAATGGCTTCATGAATCTCCTCCAGGCTGTAGATTATATTCGACATTTTTTATATCTTTTGGATCAAAAGCCTCTGGAATGCCCCCGGCATTACCAACCATAAACTCTAAAGATACGCCACATGCTGTATTCGAACCCAACAAAATCCTGGAAAAAACAGGCCATAGTGGATGTGACTATTGCCACAATCGTATTGTTTTTGCCTTTGCTTTCTTTTTTACACCTTTTAATTCCTATGGAGGGTGATACCATTCAGCTTTTGAGATTTGAATTTGCACATGGTTTTGTCAATAATCAAGTCTTTATTTGGTTTTTATTTATGCATATTTCTTCTTTTGTTTTTACACTGATAATCTTCTTTTTTTCAAAAGGGTTTTGGAGGTATCTGCTCTTGCCTGCATTATACTATTTTATATCGTACCCTATTTGGGTGTATCATGAAGAATCCACATATTTCTCTGATTTGTTGTTCGGTTTCCCCGACGTTCTTTTAATCCTTTTGATTGTAAGTCTTATCTTATTTCTCGACTATATCGTTAAGGGAAGGCTGGTAAAACGAGATATAGAGCTAACCTTTGAAGCGGGGTGCAGAGAGCTCTTTGAGGCCTGGAATTCGAGATATAATCGGGAAATTCGAAAAACCCTTCAAAGCAGGTCAGATTTCTCCCCCAAAGAGTACCTGCACCGGGTATATTATTACAGCAACCTGGCGGAACGGATGGAAGGGGTAAATTCCGCCTCCCGCGCTTCTTCAGGCAGGGGATCCGGTCTATTGTTGAATTTGGCCTTGAGCAGCCTGCTTTTGGTTTTACTTGTTATACTTTTTGCCTGTCACTGGATACCGGAAAATGAGGCTTCTAGTGTTATATTTGGTTTAAGTGTGGGCAGTTTTGGATTTCACGATTCTTCTACCTTCATATTCTACGCTTCCAATAAAATGTTTCTTTGCGTACTGGGGCTCGTCTGGTTTGCTACCTGCAGGTATTGGTGGAGATGGGCGATTCTTTCGCCAGTGCTGTTTTATTTGTATCAGTTCTGGGAGCTTTTTCAGTCAGTTAGTGAACTTGACAGCTCGGGGAATCTGAAGGTCCTGCCACTGGCCTTGCTTTCGGTGATTGTGGTTGCGGTTTTATGGAAACTAATCCGAAGCATTTCGATTACCCGGGATTACCGTCAGCTTCTAAAGCTTGAGTTGGATAGGAATTTAGAGCAATTCAGCCGGGAAGAAATCCAAAATAAACTGATGCAGATAAAGGTGAATAACCCTGAGGTGCTTTGATTAAGGGATCTGGGGCAACGGAAGGTCTTATTTATGGTCCTTGCCCATCTCCTGAGTAACCTCCCTTAGCAAAGCCTTTAAGTCATCCCTCTGGCGCTCTTTGATTTTTACCTCAATAATACGCTCTATTTCCTGCTTTCTGTGGTCGGGAAGACTATCGAAATCCAGTGTTTCTATAGCTTCTTCTGACTTAAACATCTCTCCATTACCAGTTAGGAGCCAAACGACATTTAAGTCGGGGTAAGTCCTGAGGATGGTCTCAATTACATCGCTGCCAATGGATGCTTTGTTTTTAGCCATTCGCAACGTATATCCGTTACTCGCTCCAATCGACAAGTCAAACTGCCGGGCACTTAACCCTGACTGTTTGATAAACATCATTAGTCGATCGATAGTTTTTATCACAGCTAACTGCTATTGGATTGCACAAATATACACTCTTTTTGCAGTGTTAGAAAATATTCTAAGTCTTTTGAACTTAAATATGAAATAATCCCAATAATTATTTATAATATAGAAAATAATCTATATATTGCTTTTATCTCTTTTGGTCCCTTAGCTAACCTTAATAAACGATACTATGAAGACAATTAAACATGTAGAGCGGTTACAACGACTGCACAACCTGATCGAAATGGAATGTACAGGATCTCCCTTACGAATTGCTGAAAGGCTCAGGATCAGCGAGCGAACCGTTTACTACCTCATTGAGCAATTGCGGGACTACGAGGCTCAAATTGGATATGACCGTGGACGTAAAACGTATTACTATAAGGATGATTTTGTCCTGGAGGTCAACTTTTCGATCTGTATTGGCAATCCCGATCAGGTTACGGAAATTCTGGAGGGGAGTTATTTTAAAAACCGCACCAGACCCGATGAGGATCAGCGCAATTCCAGATACTTATAAGATTTAGCGAGGTTGTAAAACCGCAAAGGGCACGATCTGCTCTTCCAGGGATATCCCACCGTGCTGATACGTATTGCGATAATAACCCGCGTAGTAATTGTAGTTGTTGGGATAGGCAAAAAACAGGTCATTTCTGGCAAAGATGTAAGAACTGCTTACATTGATACTGGGCAAATGAAAATCTGAAGGTTGTTTACACTCCAAAACATCCTTTCGTTCATATGTGAGACTCTTCCCGGTTTTATACCTTAGATTCAGGCTGGTCTCCCGATCCCCGATGACCTTTGAAGGCTGTTTAACGTTTATAGTGCCGTGATCTGTAGTTATGATGAGTTGAGTGCCCTTGGCCTGAGCTTGTTGGATAAGCTCCAGCAATGGGGAATTCCGGAACCAGCTCAGCGTCAGGGAACGATATGCTTTGTCATTGGATGCCAGTTCTTTGATTACTTCCATTTCCGTTTTCGCGTGGGAGAGCATATCTACAAAATTGTATACTACTACGGTGAGTTCCGTATCGCCATGCGATTTAAAGTGTTTCAGGAGGTTTTTTCCCTGCTTGAGCGAACTTATCTTATGGTACTCCCATTTGAGATTTAATCCAAGCCTCTTTAACTGGGCTTCGAGGAACGCCGCCTCATGGAGGTTTTTCCCGCCTTCGTCCGTATCGTTTTTCCACAGTTTCGGGTGCTGCTTCTCCATATCCAGGGGCATAAGCCCTGAAAAAATGGCATTGCGCGCATATTGCGTGGCCGTTGGGAGTATGCTGTAATATGCGGCTTCCTCAGATTTTTTATAGTAGGGGAGCAGTACTTCTTCCAGCACCATCCACTGATCGTATCTCAGGTTATCGATCACGACCATCAGGGTAGGTCCTTTTTGTAGGACAGGGACTACTTTTTTGCGAAACAGGGTATGGGACATCACCGGAACATCTCCTCCATTGAACCACTGTGGGTATGTCTTTTCGATAAATTTCCCAAACTGGTGATTGGCTTCGGATTTTTGGGACTCGAGTATTTCAAACATTCCGCTATCTTCAATATGCTCGAGTTCCAGTTCCCAGTAAATCAATTTCTTGTAAAGTTCTACCCATCCTTCAAAGGAGTTTACCATGGAAAGATCCATGGCGATTTTCCGGAACTCCTGCTGGTAGGTGGCCGTTGTCCGCTCGGATACCAACCTGGAATGGTCCAGATTTTTCTTCAAAGACAACAGGATTTGATTGGGATTGACCGGCTTGATGAGATAGTCTGCTATTTTTGAGCCAATAGCCTCTTCCATCAGGCTCTCTTCTTCATTTTTGGTAATCATAACCACCGGCAGGGAGGCGTTGATTTGTTTCAGTTCCATCAGGGTTTCCAACCCCGAAAGCCCGGGCATATTCTCGTCGAGAAAGACAATATCAAAGGCTTGTTTCCCGACGGCTTCAATAGCGTCCTGCCCGCTGGGACATTTGACAACAGTGTAATTCCGCTCTTCCAGAAAGAGGATATGGGACTTGAGCAAATCGATTTCATCGTCCACCCATAGGATGTTTATTTTTTCCATGACTTGTTTGTTATGGGGACGGGGCGTCCCTCGTGAACCGGCAGTTGATTGATGATTCTGGCGGCAATTTTCTACCTTTGAGATCACAAAAACCATTCCTTTGAAGCGACCTCCCAAGTTGAAACTTTTCAATGATCCAATTTACGGATTTATCCCCATACCCAATAACCTGATTTTTGACCTGATTGCACATCCTTACTTTCAGAGACTCAGGCGAATTTCACAGATGGGATTGAGTTATTTGGTGTATCCAGGGGCACATCATACGCGGTTTCACCATGCCCTGGGGGCGATGCACCTGATGCAGCAGGCCATTGGGATGCTCAGGCAGAAGGGCGTTCAAATAGACCAGGAGGATGCGGAGGGGTTACTTTGCGCGATACTGCTCCACGATATCGGCCACGGGCCGTTTTCCCATGCCCTGGAGAAGGAACTTTTTCGCGGATTGGACCACGAGGGGCTCTCCCTTAGGTTTATGGAAGAACTCAATACGGTTTTTGAAGGGCGGCTGCAGAGGAGTATTGATATTTTTCAAAAAACCCATCCAATACCCTTTCTGAATCAGCTTGTATCCGGTCAGATCGATATGGACCGCATGGACTACTTAAAACGAGACAGTTTCTATACCGGGGTAGCTGAAGGCAACATCAACTCTGAACGTCTGATTGCCATGCTCTCCGTTTATAAGGGAAACCTTGTTGTGGATGCCAAGGGGATATATTCCGTTGAGAAATTTCTCATGGCTCGTCGTTTTATGTACTGGCAGGTATACCTGCATAAAACGAGCCTGGCTGCAGAACAGCTTTTAATACGGATTATTCGGCGGGCCCGCCAGCTCTATAAGGAAGGGGAACTGCAGTGTCCTTCTCCCAGTCTGGACTATTTTTTAGGCCTTTCGGAAAATCAGGCCGGTATTTCCGGGGCTGCACTGAAGACTTTTGCCCTGTTGGATGATGTGGATATTCTGGCCGCTCTTAAATCCTGGCAACAGGATTCAGAACCTGTCCTTGCCAAGTTGTGCGAAATGATCCTCGATCGAAAACTACCAACTATAAAAATCAAGGACACGCCTGTAGCACCTGAGCGTGTTGAAAAGAAAATGAGGCAGTTTATGAAGGCTACCGGTTTTAACAGGGAAGAAGCATCCCATTTTGTCTTCTCGGGGGAAATCAGCAATCAGACCTACAGTGCGCAAACCCAAATTCTCATTCTCGAAAAGAATGGTGAGGTTTCTGATGTCGCCCGGCATTCCGGACATTTAAACCTCGGATCCCTTTCTGAAACACAGACCCGGTATTATATCTGCTATCCAAAAAAAGGGATATGACAATTTTTCTTACTTTTGCCACATTCGAATCTAATTTCAGGTAACCTTTTGGAATTTACGGCCAGTCAGATCGCAGGCATCCTCGAAGGCGAGGTGGATGGCAACCCAGGAGTTGCGGTTCACAAATTGTCTAAAATTGAGGAGGGAGAAGTCGGCTCTTTAACTTTTTTGGCCAATCCAAAATACACGCCCTACATCTACAGGACGGAAGCCTCTATTATCATTGTAAATAAGGATTTCATTCCCGAACAAGAGCTCAATTCCACCCTCATAAAAGTGGATGATGCGTATAAAGCCTTTTCGAAGTTACTGGCGTATTACAATCAGGTAAAAAATAACAAGACCGGGGTTGAAAAACCGGTTTTTATATCGGATTCGGCGACCTATGGAACGGATATCTACCTCGGCGCTTTCGCCTATATCGGTGCAAATGTCGTCCTGGGGGACAATGTTAAGATTTATCCGAATGTCTATATAGGTGATAATGTGCAAATAGGGGACAATACCATTGTGTTTGCAGGGGCTAAAATTTACTCCGAGACCCAAATTGGCGCAGACTGCGTCATACATAGCGGTGTCATCCTGGGAGCGGATGGTTTTGGTTTTACCCCGGATGAGAATGGGGAGTTTGCCAAAGTCCCTCAAACCGGAAATGTGATCCTGGAAGATCATGTAGACGTGGGAGCAGGGACTACC
>NZ_JBAVZJ010000427.1:0-2287 GCF_049588695.1 Robiginitalea sp. | reverse complement strand
ACTTCAAATGGCATTCTCGAAATATTGGGAGAACATGATATAATACAAGTGCCTTTGGCAACCAAAATATATTTGCGGTTCTTTAACGGGGATGCTAAGATGGAAGCAGGTGACTACAAATTTCCTTCTCCCATCAGTCCCATAGAAGTGATAAACCAGCTTAAGCACGGGAAAAGACGAACCAAGGCTCTTACCATCCCTGAGGGTTGGACCCGTTTTGAGATTGCCAAACGTATTGCAAAAGCGTTTCCAGGAGAACCTTTGATGAGTGAAAAAGAGGTACTGGCATTGATGGATGATACCAGCCTTATCCAAGAGATAGATTCCAAATCAAAAAACCTTGAAGGCTATCTTTATCCTACAACTTACCAGTTTGAGTTGGGCACCCACCCCAAAGAGATAATTGCTAAAATGGTGCAACAATTTAAATCAGTCTGGCAACCAGAATGGGATAGTTTAGCACAAGAAACAGGAAGAACAAAGCGAGAAATTGTCATCATTGCCAGTCTCATTGAAAATGAGTCAAAAATAGATTCGGAACGTAATTTGGTGGCTTCTGTAATTTACAATCGCCTTAAGCAAGGAATCCCCTTGGGAATCGATGCTACCAACGTATACATCGCCAAACTACTCGGCCGTTGGGATGGTATCATTCACAAGAGTGATGTTGAAGTAGATCATCCGTACAATACTCGTAGAGTACTTGGATTACCTCCCGGTCCAATCAGTTCACCGAGCAGGACCGCTATTGAAGCCGCGCTACATCCGGCACAGACAGATAATCTATATTACGTTCTAAATGTACAGGCGAATGATGGTTCACATTACTTTTATTCAAGCGCCACTGAGTTTGCTAAAGGCAAGGCTGATTATCAAAGGTGGTTGGCTGGCCAACGAGACAACTGAAATTAATAAAAGGTAAGGTTCAAATAAACGATGATATAGTTATAAATTCGTTATTTATGCGTATATTATACGTATAAATATTATTTTATCATGATTCGCAAGGAATTACACTTAGATGAAAGGGTCGTTTCGGCATTAGAAGCCGAGGCTAAAAGACAAAATCGTAGCCTTAAAAATTACCTGGAATATATAGCTATAGAACAGGCTAAAATGCTTGAAGTTCCATCAAAGGAATACACTGACATGATGGACCATTTATTGAACAAGTTCGATAACAATGAAATAGAATTCTCTTCAATTGAAGAGGTAATGAGTAGGAATGGCATATCAAATTAATGTCTCAAAAGATGCCGAGAAAGATCTCTTAACTGCGAAATGTCATTACAGAGTATCTGGCCTCGAAGAAACTTTTGATACTGATTTTATAAACCAAATCGCTTATTTAAAAGTCAATCCTTTCCTTTTTCAAATTTATTACAGGAACGTGAGAAGGGCTCATTTCAACACTTTCAAATTTTCGATTCATTTTATCATTCACAATGAAGTAGTCTATATTTTAAGGGTATTACACCATAAACAAAAGTTCAACTAAACGATGCGCTGAGTGCTTATTCAGATTTGTTCTCGGCCCCGGGGCTTCATCCCTTTTTTGTGGTGATCTCCACCACGCCGTTTCTGGCCTTTTTACCATGTTTCTCGATGGCCTTATCTCCCTTGAGGACGTTGATGGATTCAATTTGGTCCGGGCGAAGTGCCTTCATCTTTTTTTCACTGGCTTTTTTACCATCGATAAAAATCAAAGGTTTTGCCCCATCCGTAGCGACAAAAATCGCATCATCGGAATCACCGGAGGTTTCGGAATCTATGATAACGGTCTTGACCCTGGTATCGGAATCCCCTTCGGTGTGCAATTCGATGATTTCGTTATCATCTGAGTTTATGCTTTTTGCAATAAAGACCTTCCTGCTCCCATCGGAGGTTTCATTGTCCTCGAGGATTTTAATAGTCATATTCTCGTCCTCACCCATTTTGTGAAGTTCAGATTCGCTCACCGTCTTCCCATCCACGACAATGACCCGCTCGCCTTTCACCTCGCGAATTTCAATGGTCTTCGCATCCGCACCTTCAGCGTCGTACACCCAGACGTTGTGATTGCCGGAACCACTGCTGAAATGTAACTCAGAGCCTTCCTCAATTTCGTGCAGGGCAGATACCTCCCCGATGGAAATGCCGCCTTCTGCGGTGATACGCAGCATCATCGGTTTGATGGGCTCTTCGGAATCTGAATTGTAAGATCCTGTAAAGGTATTTCCATTTTTGGCCGTGCCAATGACGTTTATGGATATATCTATGATCTCTCTAGCTTCATTGCGGACCGTGG
>NZ_JBAVZJ010000426.1:0-11526 GCF_049588695.1 Robiginitalea sp. | reverse complement strand
TGCATTATAAGCTTAGCACGGGAGGAGAGGCTCGAACTCCCGACACCTGGTTTTGGAGACCAGTGCTCTACCAACTGAGCTACACCCGTATTTACAGTGAAAGGGTGCCTTCCCGATATGGATCAGGACGGGCCCCTTCACTGTTTAATGATTCCTCTTGTGATTTCTTAATCGAGAATCTTCGTTACCTGACCGGCTCCAACAGTACGACCTCCTTCGCGGATAGCGAAACGAAGTCCTACACTAAGGGCAATCGGCTGAAGTAAATCGACAGTAATCGTCAGGTTATCTCCTGGCATTACCATTTCAACTCCATCAGGAAGAACGATTGTTCCCGTAACATCAGTAGTACGTACGTAAAACTGTGGACGGTAGTTGTTGTGGAATGGAGTGTGACGTCCACCTTCTTCTTTTTTAAGGATATACACCTCAGCTTCGAATTTAGCGTGCGGGGTTACAGAACCTGGCTTACAGATAACCATTCCCCTTTTAATATCCTTTTTCTCAATACCGCGAAGCAGGATACCCACGTTATCACCAGCCTCACCGCGGTCGAGAATCTTACGGAACATCTCAACACCTGTAATCGTAGAGTTCAGCTTTTCAGCTCCCATCCCGATAATTTCAACAGCATCTCCTGTATTAGCCACTCCGGTTTCAATACGTCCTGTAGCTACAGTTCCACGTCCGGTAATGGTAAATACATCTTCAACCGGCATCAGGAAGTCTTTTTCAACATCACGCTTTGGCAACTCGATCCAGTTATCTACGGCTTCCATCAATTCTTTAACAGTATCGACCCATTTGGCTTCTCCGTTAAGAGCCCCCAGGGCAGATCCTGAAATTACAGGACTGTTATCTCCATCGTACTCGTAGAAAGAAAGCAACTCACGCACTTCCATTTCAACAAGCTCTAACAGCTCTTCGTCATCTACCATATCCACTTTGTTCAGGAAGACCACGATACGTGGAATACCTACCTGACGTCCCAAAAGGATGTGCTCACGAGTCTGAGGCATAGGACCGTCGGTCGCAGCAACAACCAGAATCGCTCCATCCATCTGTGCAGCACCCGTAACCATGTTTTTTACATAATCCGCGTGACCAGGACAATCCACGTGAGCATAGTGGCGGTTAGCCGTTTGGTACTCCACGTGTGAAGTGTTAATCGTAATACCCCGCTCCTTTTCTTCAGGGGCATTATCGATAGAATCAAAGCTTCTTGTTTCAGACAGCCCGTCTCCTGCCAGCACAGTTGTGATAGCGGCAGTAAGGGTGGTCTTTCCGTGATCTACGTGTCCAATAGTACCAATGTTCAAGTGCGGTTTGGAACGATTAAAAGTCTCCTTAGCCATTGTTAAATGATTTAATCTTAGTTTATATTAGTGTACAAATATTTATCAAGTCAGCTTCAATCTTCGAACTCCAATTACAAGTTCTTCATCTAAAACTGATTTTGAAAAGCGTACTGGTCTAGCAGCACCCTTGTTCTATCGTTTGAGCCAACGACGGGAATTGAACCCGTGACCTCTTCCTTACCAAGGAAACGCTCTACCCCTGAGCTACGTCGGCTTTTTGGGAGTTGTGTAATCCGAATATTGGCTACGGAATCCTCCGAACAACACTCAATTACCAACTCGCCCAAGGTATTGGAGCGGGAGACCGGGTTCGAACCGGCGACATTCAGCTTGGAAGGCTGACGCTCTACCAACTGAGCTACTCCCGCATTTTAAAACACAACACAAGGTGATCAATTTTTAAACTAAATCACCCTTAAAGAACATCCTGACCAAATTTTTCTCCTTGGCTTTACGAAAGCGAACTTTCGATACCCACTTGAGTAAAAATCTTTGTGGGGAGAGCAGGATTCGAACCTGCGAAGGTAAAAACCAACAGATTTACAGTCTGTCCTCGTTGGCCGCTTGAGTATCTCCCCCAACCCATTTCAATATTATGAACTTACGAGCCGATGGAGGGACTCGAACCCACGACCCCGAGATTACAAATCACGTGCTCTAGCCAGCTGAGCTACATCGGCTTAATGGGCCTTTTTATCCATAAAAAAGTCCGCTATTTCTAACGGACTGCAAATGTAGATAATTATTTTTTTAATCAAAATTATTTCACGAAATTTTTGGAGCGTAAACTACGGTAGGTTTTGTCTTCTTTTTTAAGAGCTTTCGCTCGAGGGATCCGCAGGCAGAATCGATAGCTTCTTCGAAAGATTTACACTGTTTCTTCACGACAAATACATCCCCGGGAACATGTAGTTTTATTTCCGCAATTTTGTTTTCTTTCCCACGGGTATTGACCACCTTTAAAAAGACATCGGCCCCGATGGTCCTGTCATAAAAGAGATCGAGTTTATTCATGCGTTTCTGAACAAAATCTATTAGCGATTCTTCTGCGTTGAAATTGACGGATTGTGTAGTTACTTTCATAAAACTGTTATTAAAATTAGAAACCTTATTCTGATTTATTCTTTGTTCCTCGGATGGGCCTCCAGGTGCACTTTCTTTAATTCAGCAATGCTGTTATGGGTGTAGACCTGGGTGGATGCCAGGGAAGCATGCCCGAGGAGTTCTTTAACTGCATTCATATCTGCCCCCTGGTTCAACATATGCGTTGCGAAAGTATGCCTGAGAATATGCGGGCTCCTCTTAACCTTTTCGGATACCTTGCTCAGGTATTTCGTTATAATTCTATAAACAAGTGTTTCATAGATTTTATTGCCCGACCCGGTGAGGAACAGGACGGGGGAATCCGAATCCGGAAAACTTTCCTGTCGCAGCCGCAGGTATTCCTCAATATGTGGTATCACCTCCCTGACCAGGGGTAGTATGCGTTCCTTGTTCCGTTTCCCTGTCACGCGAAGGGTTCCCGACTCCAGATCCAGGTCAGTCAACTCAATCCCTATGAGTTCTGCACGCCGCATTCCTGTAGTATAGAAGAGTTCTACTACAAGCCTGTCCCTCGCCGTTTCAAAATCTGAATCCTCAGTCGACCAGGTAGAGAGTAACTCCCTCATTTCCTCCTGAGAAAAGGGCACCTCTACTTTCCGATCCGTTTTCAAAGGCCTGTGGCCCGCTAACGGGTTGGATTCAATATACCCCTTCCGCAATAGAAATTTATAATACGACTTCAGGGAAGCTATTTTCCGATTGACGGTTCGGTTGCTGCAGCCATCTTCCAGGCAGGAAATGATCCAGCTCCTGATAATCGTATAGGGCAAGGTATTCATTGAAGTATCCCCGTGCTGCTCCTTACAATAGGATTCAAAACTCCTGAGGTCGCGCAGATACGCTTTTACAGTATGGCCTGAGTACTGGCGTTCAAAGGCGAGGTATTTACGGAATGCTTCAGGTGACATTCCTTAAAGATACAAAAGCAAAAAAAGAAAAACCCGAATTCGCTGGGAATCCGGGTTGAATCGTACGGCTTCTGGTCTTCTCAGGTTATATCTCTTCCTGATCCCTCAGATGCTGAATATATCTTGCTTTGAGCACTTGTTGGCGACGCTCGACAGACGGTTTTGAAAACTGTTGCCTTTTGCGCAGTTGACGCATGGTGCCTGTGCGGTCAAACTTACGCTTGAAACGCTTCAGTGCTCTATCGATATTCTCTCCTTCTTTAACGGGTATAATTAACATGGCTACAACCTCCTTTCGTTAGAAATGCGGGTGCAAATATACACGCATTCTTTAAAAACTGTTCTATTCTTTTAAAATATTTTTGGCGATGACCACTTTCTGGATTTCGGTAGTGCCTTCCCCTATGGTACAGAGTTTGGAATCCCTGTAAAATTTTTCTACCGGGAAATCTTTTGTATAACCGTATCCGCCGTGAATCTGAACCGCTTCATTCGCTACTTTAACACAGACTTCAGAGGCGTACATTTTCGCCATAGCGCTTTGGAGGGTAACGGGCTTGCCCTGGTTTTTTAAAAAAGCCGCCTTGTGTACCATTAATTCTGCGGCTTCTATCTCAGTAGCCATTTCAGCGAGCTTAAAGGAGATTCCCTGAAAAGCACTTATGGGCTTGCCAAACTGAATCCTTTCCCTGGAATACTTCAGGGAAGCTTTATAGGCGCCTTTGGCAATTCCAAGGGAAAGTGCCCCAATAGAGATACGCCCTCCATCCAGGATTTTCATGGATTGTATAAAGCCTTCTCCAACCGCTCCGAGCCGGTTTTCATCTGGCACGATACAATTGTCGAAAACGAGTTCAGCTGTTTCACTGGCCCGCATACCAAGTTTGTCTTCCTTTTTCCCGCTACTGAACCCCGGGGTGCCTTTCTCTACGACAAAAGCGGTCATACCGCGACTGTCCCCTTTCTCACCCGTGCGGACGATGACCACGGCCACATCCCCACTTTTTCCATGGGTAATGAAATTCTTCGCCCCATTGAGTACCCAATGGTCGCCCTCCTTTTTGGCCGTGGTGTTCATCCCACCTGCGTCAGAACCCGTGTTGTGCTCCGTGAGCCCCCAGGCGCCAATCCACTCCGCGGAGGCCAGTTTGGGAATCCAACGCCGCTTTTGTTCTTCATTACCGAACGTAAGAATGTGATTGGTACAAAGAGAATTATGAGCGGCAACGGAAAGTCCTATGGACGGATCCACGATTGAAATTTCTTCTATGATGGCGATATACTCGTGGTATCCCAATCCCGAGCCTCCCAGAGATTCCGGCACCAGAACACCCATAAAACCGAGTGAACCCGCCTTTTTCAAAACCTCTACCGGAAGGGTTTGAGATTCATCCCATTCCATAATATGAGGGGCAATATACTGTCGGGCAAAGTCCCTGGCAGACTCTGCCACCAGGCGTTGGGTTTCCGAATATTCGAAATTTACAGACAGTGAAGTTTCAGTAAGCATAGCAAATTTTTAGAGCTTCAAATATAGTGCAATTCTGTCAATTTTATCCGAAGGCAGGCTTTCCACCGAATTCAATTGATCCAGATGTTCGTAGGCTCCGATTTGATTTCTATAGGCCACAATATCCCTGGCCATTTGACGATTCAGATAGAGGATCCCGGACAACTCCTCCACGGAAGCGCGATTCAAATCTACCTTCTCAAAAGAAGGAACCGTGCGTAAGGGAAACGCCTTAATGGCCCGCCCGGCCGTTTCAGGGTCAAGGCCATAGACATCCTTTATTTGGGAGGCGATGCGAAACCCCCCAAGGGCTTTTCTGAACCGCACAATTCTTTTGGATAGCACAGGACCTATCCCCCGGATCACCTGGAGCTCTTCAGCAGTTGCCGTATTCAAATCCCTCATTTTTCGATTCTTGGGGGAATCCTTTGGTGCAATGTGTTTTGGAAATCGGAAAAAGGGAGATAGTCTTTGGCAGGTGCTGTCAGGGAGACCCGAAATTTTTTTAAACATTTCCATCCCGGTTATTCTCCCACCCTTACTCTTAAACGCATATAAAGAATCCAGGACATGAAATGGTATCCCAAGTATATATCCTTTGTAATCATCCAAATCATAGGGGTCCAAAGGTCGCAATGTCCATGGGTTTTGGGTAGCCAGAGTTGCCCGGAGGGTATCTAACCGCGCCTTAGCCGCGGGGATTGAGGTAACGGGTTCTGTAGCAGGTATTTCTAAAGGCCTCCTGGATAACACCCACTTCACCCCCTGAAGCAGGCACAGGATAATTAGGAAATAAAAAATCCCACTTCGCACACCGGGATGGTTATGAAAGTGGGATTCTGGTCGCCTCATGGTTCAAATATAGAACCGGAGCCTGACCCTATTTTGCAGTCTGCTTTCTAAAAAGCATGTTGTTTTTAAGATCTTTTAAATATTTGTTCAGATCCTGACGGACCTCCCCGGACATTATGTAAAGTCCAATGATATTTGGAAAGGACATCGCCAGGATCATCATATCCGAAAAATCGAGTACGGCACCCAGGCTTACAGAAGCACCGATAACCACAAATACCAGAAATAGCATTTTGTAGACCATCTCAGCGCGCTTACTCTTGCCAAAGAGGTAAGACCACGCCCGCATCCCGTAATAGGACCAGGAAATCATGGTTGAAAACGCAAAAAGGAAAACCGCAATCCCAAGTACGTATGGGAACCAGGAGAAGACACTCCCGAAGGCATCAGAGGTCAACTGAGCCCCGGCCATCCCCTCTACCTCGTGCATTCCTGTAAATATCAGGACCAGGGCAGTCAGGGTACAAACCACAACTGTATCGATAAAGGGCTCCAGCAAGGCCACAAAACCTTCGGAAGGGGGGTGTTTGGTTTTTACAGCACTATGGGCAATAGCAGCAGAACCGACTCCGGCCTCGTTCGAAAAGGCCGCGCGCTGAAATCCAACTACCAAGACCCCGATAACCCCACCTTTAATAGCAGCAGGGCTGAAGGCACCATCGACAATCGCTGCAAATGCACTCCCTACGTTCTGAATATTCATAATAATAACCGCCAAAGCCGCAATCACATAGATCGAAGCCATCAGGGGTACAATCCTCCCGGTAACGTTGGCAATACTCTTTATACCTCCGATAATCACAACTCCGACAAGAATCGCCGTGACCACTCCAAACCAGAAGCCATTCCCCTGGAGAACAGAAAACTGACCTGCTAATTGTTCAAAAGACTGGTTTGCCTGAAACATATTTCCACCTCCGAAAGAAGCTCCAACGCACAACACGGCAAAAAGACCGGCCAGCACTTTACCAAGTCCTTTCATATTTCGTTTTTCAAGGCCGTATCTCAAATAGTTCATCGGACCTCCGAAAACCCGTCCGTCGGGAAGTATATCCCGGTACTTTACCCCGAGGGTACACTCTACGAATTTGGAGGACATCCCCAGCAACCCGCAGACAATCATCCAGAAAGTAGCTCCGGCGCCTCCAAGTGAAACAGCCACAGCTACCCCGGCGATGTTCCCAAGACCCACTGTTCCGGAAACGGCAGTGGCGAGGGCCTGAAAATGCGTTACCTGCCCGGGAGCGTCCGGGTCGTCATAAGTTCCGCGAGCGAGTTGCAAGGAATGGCGGAAGCCCCTGATATTGATAAAGCCCATTCGAATAGTAAAGAATGTAGCCCCCAATACAAGCCATATGACTATAAATGGGATTCCCTTGGTTACAGGATCGCCATTGGGATGTGTGAGCACCTTTGGTTCGTCGTATGTGATTTCTGCAAATAAATGCGCCCCGCGCTTAATCACATCTTTGGTGTTATCGGAGTCATAGATAACTTCCCCTTCTCCCACCAGATGATTTAATGTTCCACGAGATGTACTGTTAACCGTGATGTCTCCACCGCTTTCACTCGAGATATGTGCTATGGGGTCTCCTTTGGACACCTTGCTCCCCTCGGGGCGAATCCATTTCCTGAGCACATAGCGATTGGATACTTCCGGACTCCATCCGGGAATTGGAACTTTTTCAGAATCGATGTAGACTACCGGATCGTAAATCCCTGAAGCCGCAAAAGGATCCCAAAACAAGACAGCCCCAAGGGCGCTGACCGCAGGAGTCATGGCCCCGTTGAATACTTCTGTGATCGCTTCGGTGGGTACTTTAAATACCCGTGTAACTGAGTTTCCCTGAGCGTCGGTTATTATAACGTCATAGGATATGCCTTCTACCAGTCCGGTAGCACGGTTTGAGCTTAAGGGCGTGGCCTGGTTGCTCCACTTATACGTGTAAGGGGGGCGACCTCCGGTAACTTCAAGACTGACCACCCCGTCATTGATTCGATTTGAGGGATTCGTGATGGTTTCTTTGACCCGAATATCCTGGGCGGTGGTATAAAATGCCAGAAAAAATAGTAAAAGGGTACATATGCGCGTCATAAAGATGGCTTGAGTTAGATAATTAGTGATTGTTAGGTCAGGCAATATCCTAAAAAAATACCACCCTATCAAATTCCAAAATGATAAAGGATTGACGAATCCGCCAGAATGAAGGTGGGAGAAGGCTTTGTTTGGGGTCTGGCCCCGTGTATGATTTTGGGCCTGGGCTCATGAATGAATAACAAGCTGACGGCCCACAGGGGAGGATTGGGCTTCAGCCGATATGGAACATTTCATTGAGTTTACGGATCTGATCGGCCCTGCCCAATACGATTACTTTGCTTTTTGGTTCCAGGGGCATATCGGCCTCAGGATTTATAATATAGGTACCATCGGGTTTCACATAACCGATAATGGTACAACCGGTTTTCCGGCGCAGGTCCAAATCCCTGAGGGTATTACAATTCATCTGGTTTGTAAAGTCCTCAATCTGCACTTCCTCGAGATTGGTGGTATGCTCTCCCTCCATGGAAAGTTTGTCCATAAAAGTGATGAGATCCGGGAGTACGACCAGGGATGCCATATGATCTCCCCCGATCTTATCGGGCATGATCACCTTGTTTGCCCCTGCGAGGAGTAACTTCCGCTGGGAAGTGATCTGGGAGGCCCGGCTGATGATAAACAAATCTTTATTTAACTGGTGGGCCGAGAGGACTACAAATAGATTCGCAGCATCGTCCGGCAATGTTGTAATCAAGTATTTGGCCTTATCTACCCCGGCGGAAAGCAATACCTGGTCCTCATTGGCGTCTCCCTCCACAAAAAGTACTTCGTCTTCGTGCTTTTCAATAAGTTCGCGGTCTCTTTCAATAACCACAAAGGGACGGCCATACTCTTTTAACCGCGCTCCGGCCTGAGTTCCGTTTCTGCCGTACCCGCATACAATCACATGGTCCTCGAGACCCGCTATTTTCTGTTTCACTTTTTTCTTTTTTAAAATTTGAAGGGAATTCCTGCTCAAAATATACTCGGTAACCACTGAAATGGCAAAGGCAAAAATAAAAATGCTCGCGGTTATCAGCACCACCGTAAAGAGCTGTTCTTCAGTACTCAGAGGGCGGACTTCCTTAAAACCCACAGTAGAAACCGTAATAACGGTCATATACAGGGCTTCCACCCAACTGAAATCAGCAATATACCTGTAACCCAGCACTCCGAAGAGCAAGACCAGGGAAACCATAAAAAGGGCGAGGTAGATCTTGGATCGAAAGAGTCTTAGCATGATCTATAAGTCGAAGACAGAAGTCCGTTTGGTGTACACCAGATCTTTAATCCTCAGCCAGAAAGCAAGAAACAGATAAAGTGCGAATCCGAAACCCAGGGTGACAAAGGTCAGGTAAATAAAGGTGGTCCGGACCACTCGCGTGCGAATCCCCAGGCGTTCCGCGATCCGCCTGGATACCTCAAACCCCCTTTTCTGAAAGTAATAAAGGATTTGATAAAAGATACCCACAGGTCGTGAATGCTCCATCCTGGATGTCAAAGGGGCCGGCATATTGGTATTATCCGATGGTAACTTCACCTTCCCATTCATTCATTCCACCCGAAAGATTGTAAGCGCTTGAAAAACCCCTGGCGGTCATCAGGGCGCAAGCCTGCCCGCTGCGATTGCCCGACCGACAATACACATAATAATGGGCCGCCTTATCTAAAGCGTCAAGCCCCTCCAGAAACTCTTGTGGTTTATAAATATCGAGATGTTGCGCCCCCGGAATGAAGCCTTCCTCCATTTCCTCAAGAGTTCGCACATCGAGAATCACTGCATTATCATCTTTTTCCAGGCGGGAGCGCCATTCTTCTTGGGTAAGATCAGCCATAATAGCAATACAATTAGGTTTCAAACAAAAATACACAATCCTGAATAACCCGCATAGTCCCCGGACAAAGGATTGAGTCCATTATGAAATTTAAATTAACAAATTTTTAGTACCACAGATTTTGTCAGCCAGAAGAAGTCTACATACATTTGTATATACAATTATTGTATGGACATGAATGTAGAAGAACGTATCAAGACTACGACAACGCTTCCTCCCGAGCGACGGACTATCATTCACCTGATGTTGGTAAATAACCACATTCAGGATGTTCTTGCACAGGCGCTTAAGCCCTATGATGTGAGTATTCAACAATTCAATGTCCTCAGAATACTCAGGGGTCAAAAGGGTGAACCTGCAAACCTGAGCACCCTCAATGATCGTATGGTTAGTCGGATGAGCAACACCACACGCCTGGTCGATAAATTAATATTGAAAGGTCTTACGGAGCGTAACACCTGTCCCGAGAACCGGCGAAAAGTCGAAATACGGTTAACAGAAGAAGGTGTCAATGCCTTGAATAAAATGGACATTGCCATGGAGCAGGCGGAAAAAGAACTTATGAGCGCACTTGACCCTAAAGAAATTGGTGAGTTAAATAAACTTTTAGATCAAATAACTTTTAAGAATGATTAGTACAACTGAAAAAATGACGACAAGTTACCTGGACGCTTTGCAATGGCGCTATGCGACCAAAAAATTCGACTCTTCGAAACGCATTGACGAAACGGATTTGACAACCTTGCAACAAGCTATACGGTTGAGCGCCTCGTCTTATGGGTTGCAACCTTATAATGTGCTGGTTATCTCCGATACGCAAATTAGGGAGAAACTGCGTCCCGCCTGTTGGAACCAACCTCAAATAACAGAGGCTTCACACGTCTTTGTTTTTGCAGGAAAAAAAGACTTTGATCAGACCCTGATCGATTCATACCTGAACCTGGTCTCCACTGCGCGAAATCTGCCATTGGATTCCCTGGCGGGTTATGGGGACTTTATGAAATCAAAGCTCCTCGATTTGCCCCAGCCTTCAAAGGCCTCATGGGCAAGTCACCAGGCCTATCTCGCTGCAGGGAATTTGCTCTCCGCTGCAGCTGCGCTCCAGATTGACACCTGTCCGATGGAAGGTTTTGAAAAAGAAGCTGTAGACGCCGTTTTAAATCTCGAAGAAAAAGGTTTGACGACTGCCCTGATAGTCGCTGCGGGTTACCGATCCGAGGCAGACGAGACACAATATTATAAAAAAGTACGCCGGACCCCCGAAGAACTCTTTATTCATATTTAATTATTTAACACGTATTTAAACACCATTAAATCTCAAACCCTATGAAACGAACATTATTAACACTGACACTCGCGCTTTTCACATTTGGCGCCACTCATGCTACAGAACCTGTAGAAATTGAAACAAAAGAAGTTAAAACCAAAGAGAGCAAAGTAGCCTGGAAAGCCTATAAAGTTACAGGCTCGCACAACGGAACAGTGGAATTAAAATCCGGAGCTCTGATGTTTGACAACGACAAGTTGACCGGAGGAGAATTTACCGTGGATATGACGTCCTTAATTGTTACGGATCTGGAAGGAGAAAGCCGTCAGAAACTCGAAGGGCACCTCAACTCTGATGATTTCTTTTCTGTAGCATCCAATCCTACTTCCAAGCTTGTATTCACCAAGGTAAAATCTACCGGAAAAAACTCCTATGAAGTTACCGGAAACCTCACGGTTAAAGGTATTACCAAACCTGTGACTTTTGATGTTTCTGTTTACGGAAGTAAGGCAACTGCCACCATGAAGGTAGACCGGACCAAATTCGACATCAAGTACGGTTCCGGAAGCTTTTTTGACAATTTGGGAGACAAAACGATTTACGACGAGTTTGACC
>NZ_JBAVZJ010000425.1:0-10063 GCF_049588695.1 Robiginitalea sp. | reverse complement strand
CCTTCAACCGCCCTTTTTACAAGGTGGCCCAGGGGTATCGGGTGGAAGAGTATCCCGAAGGGGTTCGCGAGGTGTCTGAACTGGTAATGGGCCAGTTTCTCCCCGAGATGATCCGCAAAACAGGATCCCAATACGAGAACCTCGTCCTGATAGCCGATGGGATCTGATCCTTGTACAATTTCAACCTCTGTCCGCCATTTCATATGATTCCCCCTGAAATTTTATTTAAGGTACTCCCCTACAGCTTCAAGTGCCTTGGGGATACCCGAGGGATTTTTTCCCCCGGCCGTAGCGAAGAAGGGTTGTCCCCCTCCGCCGCCCTGTATGTGTTTTCCGAGCTCCCTGACAATCCTGCCCGCATCCAGGTCGCGCTCTTTGGCCAGATCTTTGGAAATATAACAACTCAGGACTGCCTTCCCTCCACGGCCAGACCCCAGGAGCAGAAAGAAGTTGTCGAATTCGGACCCCAGTTGAAACGCAAGGTCCTTCATGTCAGCGGGGTCCAGATCTACCTGCCCGGTGAGGAATTTGACCCCGTTGACCTCCCTGACCTTTTCCCTGAGTTCTTCCCTGATAAAGCGGGACTTTTCCCGTACCAGGCCCTCGATCTCCTTTTTCAGGCTGGTATTCTCATCCTGCAAACTGGAAACAGCCGAAACAGGGTCTGCTGAATTTTTCAGGAGGCCTTTAATCTGCTCCAGGGTTTCATCGTTCTTGTCGTAATAGGCCTGCACCGCATCCGAAGTAATGGCCTCTATCCTGCGAATTCCAGCTGCAATGGCCCCTTCTGAAACAATCTTAAAATGCCATATTTCAGCTGTGTTCTGAACATGTGTACCCCCGCAGAGTTCAATAGATTTTCCAAAACGAACCGTCCGTACTGTATTTCCATATTTCTCTCCAAAAAGGGCAATTGCCCCTTCTTCCATGGCTTGATCAAGAGGTATTTCCCGCTGTTCTTCAAGCGGGATCCGTTCACGAATCCGTCCATTGACAAATTGTTCGACCTGCCAAAGTTCTTCCTCGGTCATTTTACCAAAATGGGAAAAATCAAACCGAAGATATTTCGAGTGAACGGCAGATCCTTTTTGTTCTACGTGGTCCCCGAGTACGAGTCTCAATCCCTGGTGGAGCAAGTGGGTTGCCGAATGGTTTCGGGCCGTACGCATGCGCTGTTCTTCATCAACAACGGCTCTATAAGTGTCCTCGAGGGCCCTGGGCAGGGTTTTAGTAAAATGGAGTATCTCATTATTCTCCTTGCGGGTGTCTTCGATATAAAACACCTCCCCATCATCCGTTTTCAGATAACCCTTATCCCCGACCTGGCCGCCGCCTTCGGGATAGAAAGGGGTGCGATCAAAGACGAGTTGGTATAAAACGCCATCTTTCTTAGTATCCACCCGCCTGTACTTCCGAATCCGAATATCCGCTTGCAGCTCGTCGTATCCCAGAAACTCCGTAGTCTCTCCACTATCCAGGACCACCCAATCCTCTCGCGAAACCTCCGAGGCCGCTTTCGAACGGGTTTTCTGAGCCTGCATGGCCTTGTTGAATCCGGCTTCATCAAGGGAATACCCCCTTTCACTGAGGATTAAAGAAGTAAGGTCGATGGGAAACCCGAAGGTATCATAAAGTTCAAAAGCCTTTTCCCCATCTACTGTTTTGCCCTTAGTGCCTGCCAAGATTTGTTCAAGACGCGAAAGTCCCTGTTCCAGGGTCTTGAGAAATGAAAGCTCTTCTTCACGTATAACATTCTCGATAAGTTGCCGTTGTTCCGCGAGTTCCGGATAGGCATCCCCCATGGTCCGAACCAAGACCTTTACGAGATAATGCATAAAAGGTTCCTTTATTTTTAAAAAGGTAAACCCGTAACGAATGGCACGCCTGAGAATTCTGCGGATAACATAACCTGCCCCCGTATTCCCCGGGAGCTGGCCGTCTGCAATGGCAAAAGAAACCGCCCGGATATGATCTGCAATCACACGGATGGCTACATCGGATTCCGTGGACTGCCCATAAAGATATTTGGAAATTAATTCGATGGCACTGGTCAGTGGAGTAAACAAATCTGTATCATAGGTAGATTTCACATCCTGCAATACCATACACAGGCGCTCAAAGCCCATTCCTGTGTCTATATGCCGCTCAGGCAGGGGTTCCAATGTCCCTCCGGCCTTCCGGTTGAACTGCATGAATACAAGATTCCAGATTTCCACAACCTGCGGATGATCCATGTTCACCAGATCTGCCCCGGGCACCTTCAGGCGTTCGGCTTCCGGCCGGATATCGATATGGATTTCGGAACAAGGGCCACAGGGTCCCTGGGCCCCCATTTCCCAAAAATTATCCTTTTTTGATCCCATAAGGATACGCTCCTCGGGCAACAGGGATTTCCAGATATCATAAGCCTCCTGATCCCGCTCCAGAGCATCCGCATCCGAGCTCCCTTCAAATACTGTAGCATACAGTTGCCCCGGATCAATACCACAAACCCCAGTGAGAAATTCCCAGGCCCAGGTGATGGTTTCCTGCTTGAAATAATCACCAAAACTCCAGTTCCCCAGCATCTCGAACATAGTGTGATGGTAGGTATCCTTACCCACCTCCTCCAGGTCATTGTGTTTTCCACTCACCCTGAGGCACTTCTGCGTATCGGCCACCCTCCTGAATTCGGGTGTGCTGATACCGAGAAAAAACTCCTTAAACTGGTTCATCCCGGCATTGGTGAACAAAAGGGTGGGATCATCCTTCATGACCATAGGTGCAGAGGGGACAATCCGGTGATTTTTGTCCTTGAAAAAGGTTAAAAACTTATGACGTATTTCGCTGGAAGTCATAAACAATAAGGGCTTTCTTTAAAGTTAAGATTTTGTGCCAAACAATTTCTATATTTGTCTGAATCTGCTGTAATCGCACAAAAATAGGATAATTTACCTTTATGACTAAGGTTAAGTATTATTACGACCCGGATACTTTGTCTTACCGGAAAATCGAACCTAAAAAGTCGAAGAAGATCCGCAATATCCTTCTTTTTGGGGCAGGGTCCATCCTCTCAGGCCTAATCGGGCTTTTATTGCTGCTTAATGTAAATGTTTTGAATACTCCAAAAGAGCTTTCGCTCCAGCGGGAACTCAAGAATTATGAGTTACAGTTTGAAATCCTTAGTCGTAAAATGGAACAGATGGATGAAGTCCTGGCCAATATAGAGGAGCGGGACAACAACATTTACCGTATTTATTTTGAAGCGAACCCGATTCCCGAAGAACAACGAAGGGCAGGTTTTGGTGGGATTAACCGCTATAAATCCCTTGAAGGATTCAACAATTCCGACATGATCATCGGGGCCACCCGAAGGATGGAGATCATTCAAAAACAAATGGTGATTCAGTCAAAATCCCTGGATGAGATCACCAAACTGGCGGCAGAAAAAGAAAAATTACTCGCTTCCATTCCAGCCATTCAGCCGGTAAATAATGAAGAATTGACCCGGATGGCGTCTGGATTTGGATGGCGTTCGGACCCTTTCACCAAGGCGCGGAAAATGCACTGGGGGATGGATTTTACGGCACCCCGGGGTACACCTATCTACGCCAGTGGGGATGGCAAAATCAAACGGGCAGATAACAGGGCCTCCGGATACGGGAAGCATATTCGCCTGGAACACGGTTATGGATATATGACCATTTATGCGCACCTGAGCCGGTATAATGTAAAGGTGGGCGAGCAGGTGAAGCGGGGAGACCTCATCGGGTTCGTTGGAAGTACGGGGCGTTCTGAAGCACCGCACCTGCATTACGAGGTCTGGAAAGATGGAGATCGCATCAACCCGATTAATTTCTATTACGGCAGTTTGAGTGCCGAGGAGTTTGAGAATATGCTCAAATACGCCAATCAGGAAAATCAATCACTGGATTAATGCAAGTAGACCTTCCGGAAAAAAGGTATTATGGAATTGGCGAAGTCGCCAGGGCTTTTGATGTGAATACCTCCCTGATCCGATTCTGGGAGAAGGAGTTTGACGTTTTACAGCCTAAGAAAAACGCCAAGGGAAACCGAAAATTTACACCTTCTGACATTCAGAATCTGGAATTGATATATCATTTGGTAAAAGAGCGCGGTTTTACACTGGAGGGGGCAAAATTACACCTCAAAGAGAATCGCCAAAAGAGTTTGGAGACCTATGAAATCATTCGTAAGATGGAGTGGGTCAAAGCTGAATTGATTAAAATAAAAGAACAATTATAACCCGATTTACTACTTAACTTTTTAATACTGTACATTATGAAAAAATGGTTAATTCCTTTGATTATTATCCTTGTGATAGGTTTCGGAATCTATCAATGGGCTGTAGGCTTCAACAACACGGCCGTAGAATATGAAGCCAATGCGAAAACCGCCTGGTCCAACGTGGAGAGTGCCTACCAAAGGCGTAATGACCTGATCGGAAATCTGGTTAAAACCGTTCAGGGTGCCGCGGACTTCGAAAGGGGGACCCTTACCGATGTTATAGAAGCACGTGCTAAAGCGAGTTCAACGACAATAAATCCTGAAAACCTGACAGCCGAGAACCTGGCTGCATTTCAAGAGGCACAGGGGGGACTTTCCTCAGCCCTTTCGCGCCTCTTGGTCACTGTGGAACGGTATCCGGACCTCAAAGCCAATCAGAACTTCCTGGAATTGCAGTCTCAATTGGAATCCACCGAGAACCGGATCAATGTAACGAGAGATCGCTTTAATGAGGCCGTAAACACCTACGATATTCACACGACCAAATTCCCGAACAAACTGCTGGCCGGGTGGTTTGGTTTTGAAGAAATGTCCCGATACCAGTCAGATCCCGGTTCTGAAAACGCTCCGGATGTAAACTTCGAATTCAACAATTAGAACTTCCCTATGAGTGAAGTAGAGCGTTTCCTCTCGAGAGAAGAAGAAGAGGAAATCATTGTTGCAATCCGGGAAGCAGAGCGAGATACTTCCGGTGAAATACGGGTACACATTGAAAATGGCCTCGGAATGAACGCTATGGATCGGGCTAAAGTACTGTTCCACGAGCTTAGAATGGATAATACACGGAATTCCAATGGCGTTTTGATCTATATCGCTGTCCACGACCACCAGTTTGCCGTTTGTGGGGATAAAGGTATCTGTGAAGTTGTTCCCGATAATTTCTGGGATACCACCCGGGACCAGATTCAGAAGCACTTTGCAAAAAAAGCCTTCAAAGAGGGTATTATAGCAGGCGTTCTGAGTGCAGGCAAAGAGCTACACGCGCATTTTCCCTGGAATTCAGAAGACTCAAATGAATTGACCAATGAAATCTCTAAAGGCTAAGGCCATACTGTTCTTTACATGCCTGCTGGCCCTTCCGGCCGCGGGTCAGTATGAGATCCCCCCTAAACCTCCGGTAGCTGAGCAGACCAGTGTTTACGATTACATTGGACTGCTTGACGGGGTGGAGAAGTCCAGCCTGGAACAAAAACTGATTCGCTATTCAGACAGTACCTCTACCCAGATTGTGATGGCCATAATCGGCTCTACGGATGGTGAAAACATTCAATACCTGGGTGCCCAATGGGGCGAGGCCTGGGGAATCGGGCAGGACAAAGAGGACAATGGTATATTGATTTTACTGGCGCGGGATGACCGCAGGATCGCCATCAATACAGGCTACGGTGTAGAAGAGTTCCTCACGGATGCCCTCTCACGGCGTATCATCGAATCTGTGATCATTCCGGAGTTCCGAAATGGCGACTACTACGGGGGCCTGGATAAGGGGTCGGATGCTATTTTTGAAGTGCTCACGGGGCAATTCACGGCTCCCCCGGAGGTGAACTCAGTACAGGGCTTTCCTTTAGGCTCCCTACTTCCCTTTATCATATTTATCATCATCATCCTGGTCCTGGCCTCCCGAAATAAAGGGGGGAAAGGAGGAGGCAATCGCGGCCGGAGAGGAAGCGGACTCGATATCTGGGATATGATTATCCTCAGTAATATGGGGCGCTCCGGCGGATCCAGAGGTGGCTTCGGTGGAGGCGGTGGCTTTGGTGGAGGCGGTGGCTTCGGTGGAGGATTCGGTGGTGGCGGCTTTGGCGGAGGCGGGGCTTCCGGTGGATGGTAAAAAAAGCTTTCCTGAATTTAATCCATAATTCCACAGGGCGTCTGCCTACTGCAACTGCTACTGCATACTTTTCCTGTTCCTACCAGCTGAGAACTCCCTTTTGAACTTTGAACTTTAAACCTTGAACCCTTTTCCCGCCAATTGGCGACTCCAATAACCCAAGGCATTATTTCTTGCGCATAAAAATACTCATCGGAACCCCGGAAAAATCAAAATGCTCCCGCAGTTGATTTTCCAGAAAGCGTTTATATGGGTCTTTCACATACTGGGGGAGGTTGCAGAAAAATGCAAATTGGGGATACGGCGTTGGCAACTGAGTGCAGAATTTAATCTTAACGTATTTACCCTTGGTCGCCGGCGGTGGCCTTCTTTCAATAATAGGGAGCATGATGTCGTTCAGCTTACTGGTGGGTATGCGGCGGGAACGACTCTGATAAACTTCCACCGCCGTTTCCAACGCTTTGAGCACGCGTTGTTTATTTTTTACGGAAATAAAAAGAATAGGTACATCCGTGAAAGGCGAGATGACCTCCTTAATACGTTTGGTGTATTCTTTAACCGAGTTTGTATCTTTCTCTACGAGGTCCCATTTATTGACCAGGATAACAATTCCCTTGTTATTGCGATGCGCCAGCCAAAAGATATTCTGGACCTGCCCGTCGAAGCCCCGGGTACCATCCAGAAGCAATAAACAAACATCTGAATGCTCTATGGTACGGACCGAGCGCATAACCGAATAAAATTCCAGGTCCTCCTTTACCTTGGCTTTTCTTCGAATCCCCGCGGTGTCGACCAACTTAAAATCAAAACCAAACCGGTTGTAGGTTGTGTCGATACTATCGCGGGTGGTCCCGGCCACATCGGTGACGATATACCTTTCTTCACCCAAAAGGGCGTTGATAAATGACGATTTCCCCGCATTGGGGCGGCCCACGACAGCAAAACGAGGCAGGTCGTCCTCCGGGAGTGCCGCATCGGGCAGCACCTCAACCAGGGCATCCAGCAATTCTCCGGTACCGCTACCGTTAATACTGGAAATGGGGTATATTTCCCCGAGACCGAGATTGTAGAATTCAACTGCATCTTCCTGCCTTTTAACATTATCCACCTTATTGACCACCAAAAAAACAGGCTTTTCTACCCGGCGCAGCAAGCGTGCTACATCCTGGTCCATTCCCGTAATTCCGGTTTCGGCATCCACCATAAAGAAAATAGCATCTGCCTCGGCAATGGCCAGTTCCACTTGCCGGTCTATTTCCTTTTCAAAAACATCTTCACTACCCACTACATAGCCCCCGGTATCGATAAGGGAAAACTCCTTACCGTTCCAGTCACTTTTGCCGTAGTGCCGGTCACGTGTAACACCTGAGACCGAATCCACAATCGCTTCCCTCCTTTGAATCATACGATTAAAGAGGGTGGATTTCCCAACATTGGGTCTTCCCACTATGGCTACGATTCCCGACATATTCTGGTTTTGGCCACAAAGGTAGTGTTTACCTGTAGATAATAAACGTGCAACTTAAATTGAGAAGCGGTAGCAAACCCGATTGTCTCCCACAGCAACAATACCTCCGTAAATGTTGTGCTTCTCAATTATATGAAGTAAAACGAACTCACTTCCCACAACCCGCTATCCGTTTTTTTTAGTACCTTTCTTTATAAAGGAATCGAGAAAGCCCACAGGCTGAAATTCCTCGCTTTTTTCAAGGATATCCAGCACTACGCTGCCATGGCCTGAGGCACCAAAAATGAGAACATTTTTCATTAATTGTGCATTTCATCGATGTTTTAATACTGTTTATCGATAATTCAAATATAGAAAAATATATCGATCTCTGATTTCGGTCCAGCGATTTCTATCCTAAGAGTTCAAAAATGGGGATAGTTGCAGAACCAAATTAAACCAATGGAGAAACCCTCGATTATAGAGCTTCCAAATGAAATTGTACTGCGGCCCCGGTTTCAGGATCACCTGGACGAAGGCGCCTCAGAGGTGTTGGAGCGTATCGAGAAAGCTGAAAAAAAGCCCATTCGCGTCAAACGAATGGACGACCACCTGTTTATTAGTTTTAACGATGCTGAGCGGCATTTCTGGTCTCCCCAACTGCAGTTGGAAATTCTGGATGAAGAACACGGGGGTTGTAAGGTATACGGACTCTATGGGCCGAATCCCACATTGTGGACTTTTTTTATGTTCCTGCACTTCGGGGTAGCGACCCTCTTTATCATACTCGGAATCTGGGCCTACAGTAGTGCCTCTTTGGGAAGACCTTATGGAGTACTCGTCGGTGGCATGGTCGCCATGCTCGTCATTTGGTTCGCTTTTTACGCCTTTGGGAGGGCTGGTCGGGCCAAGGGAAAGCCACAGATGCGAGAACTTTATCGGTTTTACCAGGGGGCACTCAAAGCGTAACTATTTGGAATTATATCCGAACCGCCTCAGCTGCCGGGCATCGCTGCGCCAGTTTTTATTGACCTTTACAAAGAGCTCTATAAATACTTTTTTATCGAAAAAGACCTCCAGGTCTTTGCGCGACTCAGTACCCACCCGTTTCAGGGCGCTTCCCTTATGTCCTATGATGATTCCCTTTTGTGAATCCCGCTCCACCATAATCACTGCTCCAATCCGGATGATATCGGCTTCTTCTTCAAAACGCTCCACCTCAATTTCCACTGAATATGGGATCTCTTTTTTGTAGTGCTTCAGGATTTTTTCCCGGATGACCTCACTGACAAAAAAACGTTCCGGTTTATCCGTGAGCTGGTCTTTATCGAAAAAAGCAGGGCCCTCGGGCAGCAATTCGAGGATACGATCGAAAACAGGTTGAATATTAAAACTCTCCAGAGCGGAGATGGGAAAGATTTCAGCCTCGGGTAGCAGATCCTTCCAATAGGCTACCTGAAGCTCCAATTGCTCCTGGTCGGTGGTGTCAATCTTATTGATCAAAAGCAGGACCGGGCTCTTAATTTTGCGGATCTTCTCCAGAAACCGCTCGTCCTTCAAACCCTTCTCCCCGATTTCCACCATATAAAGCAGGATATCGGCGTCGTCCAGGGCGGTCTTCACAAAATCCATCATGGATTCCTGAAGGGCATAGGCAGGCTTGATGATCCCCGGGGTATCGGAAATGACCATCTGAAAGTCCTCTCCACTCACGATACCGAGGATCCGATGCCGGGTTGTCTGGGCTTTGGAAGTAATTATGGAAAGGCGCTCCCCAACCAATGCGTTCATCAGTGTGGACTTACCCACATTGGGGTTGCCTATGATATTTACAAAACCGGATTTATGCACGCTCATCTTTCAGTTGGGCAAAATAACGTTTCATCTCCCGGTTTACCCTCGGTGCGAGGTATAAAACGGCGAGCATGTTAGGAATACACATCAGGGCATAAGCCAGATCGATCAGGTTGACCACCAGATCGACGGAAGCTACCGCGGCAAAGGTAATGGTCGCCACGTAGTAGTAGTTAAAATATTTCCCAATTCTCGGATTGGTAAGGAAAGTCAGGCATTTAACCCCGTAATAAGAATAGGTAAAAAGCGTAGAGAGGGCAAAGGCACTGACCACCACCATAAGCAGCACATCCCCGTAACCAAACAGCGATTTCTTAAAGGCGATAAGGGTCATCAGGATCCCATTGCTCTCGGCCTCCAAATAAGCCCCGCTCAATAGGATGACAATGGCAGTTAGCGTACAGACCACAATCGTATCGATAAAAGGGCCTAACATGGAAACCAGGCCTTCCTGGACGGGCTCTTTTGTTTTGGACTGCCCGTGGTACATCGGGGCACTGCCCAATCCGGCCTCGTTGGAAAATACGGCCCGACGCACGCCGAGGATAACCAGCCCCCAGAATCCCCCGGTAAATGCCGTTTTGAAATTAAAGGCCTCGGTAACGATGAGCTTCAGGGCGGGGAAAATCTCACTGGCATTATTG
>NZ_JBAVZJ010000424.1:0-5441 GCF_049588695.1 Robiginitalea sp. | reverse complement strand
GCCTGAATAAGTTCGGATGTACTGTCTCTCTGACGTTCCAGCTGATCTTCAACAGCCTGATAAATTTCTTCATACAGGACAGGTACTGAGGCGTAGTATCGATCGCTCTGCACGAATTGCGCACTGTCGATGCCGTATTTTTTAAATACGAAATCCATAACCTTGATGTTCTTGGATATAAGTACCTGGGGATGGCTATTGTCGATGGAGTTAATCAGGGCAATGTCATAAAGGATATCAGCCATTTTTTCTTTTGAAATAAGGTCCTCCGGGGGCTCCATCAATTGGTTTCCACATGAGAGGACCAAAAAGCATATCCCGCAGTAAAAAAAACGTTTGATCATCTGTCAAAGGTAAGTCTCATTGCATTTCGTTTTTCGGAAATCCGACCCTTTTCAAAAGCGAGATGGCCGTTTACAAAAGTATATAATACACCGGAGTGGAACCGCTGCCCTTCAAACGGAGACCACCCGCATTTGTAAAGGATATTCTCTTTATTTACAGTCCACGGGGTATTGGGGGAAACGACCGTTAAATCTGCATAATACCCTTCCCTTAACTATCCCCTTTCACGGACGTTAAAGAGAATTGCCGGGTTATGGCACATTTTCTGAACGATGGTCTCCAGTGGAATAACCCCTTCGCGAAATTTTTCCATCAGTGCCGGAAGGGCATGTTGTACCAGGGGACCCCCCGAAGGACATCGGGTATAGGGCTGTGCTTTTTCCTCCAGGGTATGCGGGGCATGGTCGGTAGCCAGAACATCTATACGACCATCCAAAACGGCTTCCCACAATTGTTCCCGGTCCGCTGCTGTTTTGACGGCCGGATTCCATTTTATAAAAGCGCCTTTGGTTTCGTAATCCGCATCCGAAAACCACAGGTGATGAATACAGGCTTCCGCTGTAATTTTCTTTTCTGAGAGCGGAATGTCATTCCGGAATAAAGCGGTTTCCTTCCCCGTGGAAAGGTGAAAGACATGAAGCCTGGCTCCCGTTTCCCGGGCCAGGGCAATGGCCTGGGAAGAGGAGAGATAGCACGCCTCTTCGCTCCGTATTAAAGGGTGGTATTTCACCGGGATGTCCTCCCCGTATAATTCCCGATACCTCGCCGCATTCGCGCGTATAGTCCCCTCGTCTTCACAATGGGCACATATCACCATTTCGGTATTGCGGAAAATGCGTTCCAGGACGGTCTGATCATCCACTAACATGTCCCCGGTGGAAGATCCCAGAAAAAGCTTTATCCCGGAACAGGCATTTTTATCCAGCCTTTTGATTTCCTCCAGGTTGTGGTTGGTCCCCCCCAGCGGGAATGAATAGTTCGCATAGGCAGACCGCGCACCCATCTCAAATTTTTCCTCCAACTTTTTCAGGGTAGTGGTTTGGGGTACCGTATTGGGCTGTTCCATAAAACTAGTGATCCCACCCGCAACAGCAGCCCGGCTTTCCGAGGCAATATCGCCCTTGTGGGTCAGGCCAGGTTCGCGGAAATGCACCTGATCGTCGATGAGTCCGGGCAGGAGGTAATTTCCCTCCAGATCGATGACTCGTGCTGTGGCATCAGTCAGGTCTCTGTCTATACGCGCAATACGTTTCCCCTCAACGAGCAGGTCTCCTTCTGTAATCTTGCCATCACTGACCATTCTGGCGTTCTTCAGTAGTGTCTTCTCCATATTAAAACTCGCTTTTTCGAAAGACGCTTCGCGCTTTCATACTAATGACGCCAAAGACGGCTTCCCAAACAATGGTTTTACTCATTTTTGACTCTCCTTTTTCCCGGTCCGTAAATACGATGGACACCTCCTGCAATTTGAATTTTTTACGGTAGGCCCTGAATTTCATCTCTATCTGAAAGGCGTACCCGACGAACCGTACCGCATCCAAATCGATAGCCTCCAACACCCTTCGGTGATAGCACATAAACCCCGCTGTGGGGTCGTGGATATTCATCCCTGTAATCATTTTAACATACACCGAGGCGCCGTAGGAGAGCAGTACCCGCTTGAGTGGCCAGTTCACCACATTTACCCCCTTCTTGTACCGGGAACCTATCGCCACATCTGCCCCGTCCAAACAGGCGCGGTGCAGGCGGGTCAGATCTGAAGGCCTGTGCGAAAAGTCGGCATCCATTTCAAAAATATAGTCATAGGAGTGTTCAAGGGCCCACTTGAAACCGTGAATGTACGCTGTCCCAAGGCCTGTTTTCCCTTTTCGTACTTCCAAATGCAGGTTGAGGGGAAATTCATTTTGCATCTCCCGGACCCGATCTGCCGTACCATCGGGGGAATTGTCGTCTACGACAAGTACATCATAGGCTCTGGGCAAAGCAAAAACCGCCCGGGTAATGGCCTCGATATTCTCAATTTCATTATAGGTGGGAATGATTACAAGGCCTTCAGCCATACCTGAGCATTTGGACAAAAATACCAAAATTAGTGTGGCAGCCTGCCGGGTGGGGATTTTTTTACACCTGGGCAACTCCACATTAAAAACGCTTATTTTGTACCTTTGGCCCAACCCAGCCGCTAATGAACAAACTCCTTCCCAAACCTTTGCTAATACTTTTGGGAGGCCTGTTTGTAATCAATTTGCTTCAGGCCTACGCCACAGAATTAATCTATGACGAGGCGTACTACTGGTACTATTCACAAAATCTTTCCTGGGGTTATTTTGATCATCCCCCTATGGTAGCCTGGATGATTGCACTGGGCTACGGAATTTTTCAAAATGAACTGGGGGTACGCCTGGTGAGTTGTTTGCTGGGAACGGGTACCGCCTTGCTCATCTGGTCCCTGGTCCGTCACCCGGATAAACAGGTGTACTACAAGGAGTTTTTTGTATGGATCCTCTCCATAACCCTCCTTCATGCCTACGGTTTTTTAAGTCTTCCCGATACGCCGCTTTTGTTTTTTACGGCTCTTTTTTTATGGATTTACCGCAGATTTGTACATCAACCCGGCATTTTAATTTCCCTCGCCCTGGGTGCCTGTATGGCCGCCCTGATGTACAGTAAATACCACGCAGCCCTGGTTATCATGTTTGTACTTTTTTCCAACCTCCGACTTTTGAAAAATCGGTATGCCTGGCTGGCCCTCGGAGTTTCACTGCTGTGTTACCTGCCCCACCTCTATTGGCTTTATGACCACAATTTTATTTCCCTGGAATTCCACCTCTTTGAGCGTCCGAATCAACCCTATGATTTTTCCAAGTTCACCCTTGGATTCCTGGTAAACCTCCTGGCACTTTTCGGGCTTACCTTTCCTTTTGTATACAGAACTCTTTTTACTTTCAGGGCCGGAAACAAATTGGAAAAAGCTTTGGTGTTTCTCATTTACGGCTTCCTGATATTCTTCTTTGTCTCCAGTTTTCAGCGCAGGGTACAAACGCAATGGCTGGTAGTTATTAGCATTCCCGCGGCCGTAATTGTTGCGCAATGCCTGATGGGGCAACCCAAATTGCGCAAATGGATATGGAGGTTAGGCCTGGCGAATGTCATCGTTTTGGCATGGCTCCGCCTGGGGCTGGTATATGAACCCCTGTTTCCGGGTCATTTTGAAAGCCACGGAAATAAAGTCTGGGTGGGCAACCTTGAAACCCTGACCAAAGGCATTCCCGTCATTTTTGAAAATTCTTACCGCAAGGCCGCTATGTATGGGTTCTATAGTCAAAAGCCGGCTATTTCCCTAAACAATGCCCATTATAGAAAAGACCAGTACGCCATAGACGGTTCGGAAGCCCTGGTACAGGGTCAAAAAGTATTTTACGCCTACAAAGGGACAACGGATAGGGGGGTATTTTACCTGGATGGACAGGGTGACAAAAAGTATGGACGTTTTATTGAGGACTTCACCTCCTACCGGGATTTGAAAGCGGGGTTACCCGAGGGGGAATCCTTTAGTGCCGGAAAGGAATATTCCTTCTGGATATACAATCCTTACCAAAAAAACGTTCCATTAAAAGCGCTGCGTCTGGGAATCGCTTATTTAGATGCCTCAAAGCGCTTAAATGAAGTGCGGCCGATAGATGCGCAAACAGACCCGAATAAGGTGCTGGTTCCCGGAGACACTGTAAGGGTTCGGTTTACCCTGCCAAAGCCTGTGAAAGCAGATCCGGTATACCTGCGGGCGGTGATTTCAGAGAATGGCCTGCCCTTTGGTTTAAACGGAAGGGCACAACGAATAAGACCGTAATGGAAGTGATTCAGCGGGCTGTCCCGACAAATGATTGGATTACACTCATTTTTGTAATGAGCCTGCTTTGCCTGGTATTCGCCCGGGCCTTTTTTCTGAGCCGTTTTCAGAATTTCATGATTCTACCCTTTAACAATAAGTATATTTTTCTCTACAATAAAAAAGGGCGGCTGACCCACGGTTTCCATCTGGCATTGAGCCTGTTTATGTTTTTAAACCTCAGCCTTTTTGCCCTATTTGTTTTTTCAATTTTATTCGATACCGAGATTAGTCCCGGCGGAGCAATGCTTTTGGTTTCCGGCGGCCTGCTGCTCACATATTTTTTTATAAAAATCGGGATGCAACTCCTCGGCGGATTGATTCTGGAATTCAGTAAGGTTACTAACGCATTGGTCTTTAAAAAGATGACCTATCTGAATTACAGTGCACTGGTGATGTTCTTTGCCAATCTTTTGTTGGGTTATGTGGTAAAGGACTCAAAAGTCGTGGTATTCATAAGTATTGGACTTATTTTCCTAATCAATTGTATCGGTTGGATCAGTATTGTGAAGATCCATCAAAAGTTAATCGCCTCGCATTTATTTTATTTTATTTTGTACCTTTGCACCCTCGAATTTGCACCTTTTTTGATCATTGCAAATCTGCTAAATGACTGATATATGAAGGTAAAGACGATTCTGGTCTCCCAACCGGAACCTAAGATGGAGAACAGTCCCTATTCCAGGCTCATTGAGAAGGAAAAAGTCAAAGTAGACTTCAGGCCCTTCATTCACGTGGAAGGTGTAGATGCCAAAAGCGTGAGGCAGCAGAAGATTGACCTTACCAGCTATACCGCCATAATCCTGACCAGTCGCAATGCCGTCGACCATTTTTTCCGTATTTCCGAGGAAATGCGTTTTAAGGTACCCGATTCGATGAAATATTTCTGCCAGTCGGAGGCTGTCGCTTACTACCTTCAGAAATACGTCGTTTACCGCAAGCGGAAAATATATGTCGGCAAGCGAAATTTTCAGGACCTGCAGCCTCTTTTTAAAAAATATAAGGATGAAAGCTACCTTCTGCCTTCATCAGATGTGTTGAAACAAAATACCCCGGATACCCTGGATCAACTGGGGGTTAAATGGGAGCGCGGAATTTTCTACAAAACCGTAATTAGCGACCTCTCCGATCTCAGGAATGTCTATTATGATGTTCTGGTCTTTTTCAGCCCTTCCGGTATAGAATCTCTGTTAAAAAACTTCCCGGACTT
>NZ_JBAVZJ010000423.1:0-11708 GCF_049588695.1 Robiginitalea sp. | reverse complement strand
GGTATATCCTGAGGGATTATAAGTATCTTTAAAGCATTCCCCCCGTAATCAGCGCTTATAACTAAATCAACTCTCATGAAAAAAATTGGATTCCTGTTACTCATGTGTGTGGGCCTTACCGCAAGTGCCCAGGACGACATGACCCAAAAAAGCATTGACGGTTTGTTGCAAATGGCCCAGGGGCAGATTGTGGCTTTAGCCAACGCCTTTGACGATTCTCAAATGGACTGGAGGCCTGCTCCGGGTATTCGCTCCACAGGTGAAACCATTTTGCACGTAGCCGCTTCGAATTACTACCTGGCCATGAAACTCGGTTTTCCACCCCCGGAAGGCGTAGACATTATGACTATGGAAGCCATAACGGGGCGGGAAAATATTCTCAAGGCCTATAACCAATCCACGGCCTTCGTACGGGAAAAGATGATGGATATAGACCCGGGAAGCCTCAATGAAGAGGTAGACCTGGGATTCGCAAAGATGAACCGCCTTTCGGCCCTTTTGGTTGTATTGGAACACACCGGGGAACATAAAGGGCAATTGATCGCCTATGCCCGTTCCAATGGTGTCGTACCTCCCTGGAGTCAACCCCAGTAGGCGAAAAAGCGACTGAAAAGTCCCTTACAGGTTTAGCTAAGACCTACATCAAGGGCCATCATGATGATAAAACCCAGGATAAAGCCCATCGTGGCAATGTCTGTGTATTTATCCTGCTGGGTTTCCGGGATAACTTCTTCAACCACCACAAAGATCATGGCCCCGGCCGCAAAGGAGAGGGCATAGGGAAGGATGGGCTGAAAAGTCAATACGGCCCAGGCCCCCAGTACCCCGGCCAAAGGTTCGACTATGGCAGATGCCTGGCCATACATAAAACTTTTCCTCCGGCTGAGCCCAAAGCGCCTGAGTGGCATGGCTACGGCAAATCCCTCCGGGAAATTTTGCAACCCGATTCCCAGGGCAAGGGCTACGGCCGCACCGATGGAGGCCCCTTCAAAACCCGCAGCTACCCCCCCAAAGAGAACACCTACCGCGAGGCCTTCCGGGATGTTGTGCAGCGTTATGGCCAGGGTGAGCAAGGTGGTCCGCCTCCAGGGTGTTGCGATCCCCTCGCTTTCCTTGAAGTTGATATGCAAGTGGGGAAGCACCTTGTCCAGGCCAAAAATAAAGAGGGCGCCTAAAAGAAACCCGACCGCCGCAGGAATCACTTTCTGGAAGCCTTCCCCGGGGGTCATTTCAATCCCAGGGGCCAGGAGGCTCCAGAAACTGGCCGCCACCATGACCCCCCCGGTAAAGCCGAGCATACCATCGAGCACAGCCCGGTTCATGGTTTTAAAGAAAAATACGAGTCCGGCACCGGCTGCGGTCAGGGCCCAGGTGAACAGGGTAGCATATAATGCCGCCCGGATCGGGCTGATGGTTTCGAAATACTCTATAACCGTCTGAATCATTTTGGTTGTGGTTTTACGTAAAGGTTCGAGGCAATCTGGTGGGATATTTGGAATTTTCGCTTCCCGACCTGGATGTGCATGGAACGGTCGAAGCTCTCTTTTTCTAATATTTCAATTGTATTTCCCAGTTCAATGTGGTGTTTGTCCAGGAATTTCAGGAACTGTGAAGAAGAGTCTTTTACGCCTACACATGTACCCCTGCTTTGCGCAGGCATAGCACTGAGCAACTTCTTTTCCCGTGTTTTAAACCGGCCTTCTTTATCCGGGATGGGATCCCCATGGGGGTCAAATTCAGGAAAATTCAACAGGGCATCCAACCGATCCACGAGCATTTCACTCTCGATATGTTCGAGTTGTTCGGCCACCTCGTGTACCTCATCCCAGGCAAAGTTTAATTTATCCACTAAAAAAACCTCCCAGAGCCGGTGCTTGCGGATCACCATCAGGGCGTGTTCCGTACCTTTTTTCGTGAGCCGGACCCCCTGGTACTTCTTATAGTGCAAGAGTCCTTTTTCCGAAAGTCGCTTCACCATATCGGTCACAGAAGAAGGTTTGGTTTCCATTTTTTCGGCCAGGGCCGAGGTGGTGATGGAATGTTGCCCACCCTGGCTTAAATGGAAGATCCCCTTGATATAATTCTCTTCAGAATTGGTCATGAATTTCGATAATACCCCAAAATTACATTTTTATTTACAAAAACATATTTTTAGATTTGTCTAAATTTTATTTTCATATAACAAAAATGTCTGGCCTCAGGTTTTTATTTATCCTCTTAGTGCTATTTTGGCCTCCCCTGATCGCTGTGGCACAGGAGTCCGGGGCTGTGGTTTCCGGAAAGGTCACTGACCAGGGGAACCCCGTTCCTTTTGCAGCTGTCTTTTTGGGAGATGGAATTAAAGGTGTCCTGGCCGATGAAACGGGGACTTATAAATTAACCGCCCCTCCGGGAAAATGGACGATTACGGTACGCGCTCAGGGATACCGGACCCTTACCCGGGAAGTTTTTGTCCAGGCAGCGTCGGTATCTTTAGATTTTGAGCTTATAGAGGATGCCCTGGGCCTGGATGAAGTGGTCATCAGCGCTACCCGTAACCGGGTCGAGCGAAAGAGCACCCCCGTGGTGGTTTCTACCTTAAGGCCCCGACTGCTGAACGCCACCCAGTCTATCTCCGTAGCCGATGGCCTCAGTTTTGCCCCGGGGGTACGCGTTGAAACCAATTGCCAGAACTGTGGTTTTACACAGGTCCGGCTCAACGGGCTGGATGGGAGTTATACCCAGATCCTGCTGAACAGCCGACCGGTCTTTTCTTCCCTCCTAGGGGTATATGGATTGGAGCAGATTCCCAGTAACACTATCGAGCGGGTAGAAGTCGTGAGAAGCGGCGGTTCGGCCCTTTACGGTTCCAACGCCGTGGCCGGCACTGTCAATATCATCACAAAAGATCCCATCCTCAATACCTGGGAAGTCGGGACAACCATGGCCCTCATCGACGGGCAGCAGCCCGACCGAATACTTACCTTTAATACTTCCAGCGTGGCTGATGATTTAAAAAGCGGTTTTACGCTTTACGGAAACTACCGCAATCGGGATCCTTACGATGCCAATGATGACGGATTTACGGAAATCGTAGAGCTACGCAATACGACAATCGGGGCCAAGGCATTTCTAAGACCCTCGGATCGCAGCCGGATTTCAATGAACCTCAACGCCATTCGCGAATACCGGCGGGGGGGAGATCGGTTGGATCTGGCACCCCAGTTTACCGATATTACCGAAGAACTCGATCACGATACCTTTATCGGGGGATTGGACTATGAGCTGAAAAACAAGGACCATACCTCCCTTTACCAGTTTTACACTTCCGCCTCCTACACACAGCGCGATAGTTACTACGGGGGGTTGGGCGGTTCCCGTACACCCCAGGACAGCGCACTGGCCAACAACGCCTTTGGAAATACCGATGACCTGGCGTGGGTCAGTGGGGCACAGGGCACCCATACACTGGACAATTCAGATGTGCTGACCTATGGTGTCGAATTCACTCTAACCGCTACTGAAGATCAGATACCCGGGTACCTTCGGCTTATCGATCAAAGCGTCAATTCGCTGGGGGGGTATGCCCAGTATGAATGGAAACCCAACGACCGATTCATTGGCCTGTTCGGAGCCCGCCTGGACCATGTGAACGTCAACGGGGAATACTCCGTAGGGGGTATCAACCGGGGGGTAGACCTGAACCAGACGGCATTCTCTCCCAGGATCACCCTTTCCTACCAACTGTTGAAGGAACTTAGATTAAGGGGAGGGTATGCACGGGGTTTCCGGGCTCCCCAGGCCTTTAATGAAGACCTCCATATCTCCAGCGTGGGTGGGGAGCCCCAATTTGTCATCTTGTCCGACGACCTGCAGACAGAGTATTCTAATGCCTTTACAGGTTCCCTGAACTACACCCGTACCAGGGGCCTGTTACAAATGGATTTTCTCCTCGAGGGGTTCTATACCGCCCTGGAAGGGCCTTTTACGCTGGTAAGTACTGGGGCGGTTTTGCCGAATGGCTCCATCCTGGAAGAGGTGCGCAACGGGGCGCCGGCCCGGGTCTTTGGAACCAACTTTGAACTCGGGGTTTCCCCGGATCCGAAGTGGCAGTTTCAACTTGGCGGCACCCTTCAAAGCACCCAATATGAGGAGCCTCAGCTCTTATTTGAATCCGATGGGACACCGGGGGAATCGGATATTTTTATAGATGAATTTGTTCGTGTCCCCGATCTTTACGGGTATCTGAATGCGGCCTGGATCCCAAGTGAAACCTTCAATATAGATCTGACCGGGACCTATACAGGCCCCATGACCGTCCCGAGGGTGGTGAGTGATACAGGGTTCCTGCAACTCAACCAGGTGCAGGCATTCTTCGACCTGAACCTGAAACTGGAATACCATATCGACTTTACTGAGGACTTTATGGTTACTTTTTTTGGCGGGGCCAGGAATATATTCAACAGCTACCAGGACGATTTCGATTCAGGGCCGACCCGGGATTCTGATTATATTTATGGTCCTGCGGCCCCGAGGACGTTTTTCTTTGGGCTGAAGTTTGGGAAGTTGCACTAAAAAGGCCCGGACAAACCGATGCGGAAAGGGTTAATTTAAACAGACTATGTGTTTAAGATTGGTTTTTTTGCTTAACTCCAGTGTGAGCGTCATAGTTCAAAACGTCCTAGGGATTCTATTTCCCATCCTTTGCCTGCTGGCATCACCTGTGGCTCAGTGTCAGTCATCGGATGTGAAATGGCTGACCTTTGAGCAACTCGAAAAAGCCCTGGCTGCGGAACCCCGAAGGGTCCTTGTGGATTTCTATGCAGACTGGTGCGCCTATTGCCGGAAAATGGACGACGCGGCTTTCCGGGACCCGGAAGTCGTCGCTGCCCTGAACTCCAATTTCTACGCAGTGCGTATGAATGTGGAAACCCGGGACACCATTTATTTCTCAGGGGTGCGATACGTAAACCGGGAAGCGGGGAACAAACGGAATCCCGTACATGAAATCCCCTTATTGCTGGCCTCCAGGGAAGGAGTGCCCTTTACACTTCCGGCAGTGGTGCTCTTTGATGAAAGCTTCCAAATCCGCAACCGGTATTTTGAATACATCTCTCCCGAAAGCATGCGCACAATCCTTCGAAACTCCCTTTCAGAATAAGTTGCCCACAAATTATTGGGTACACACCTTTACATTTGATTGTATCAATATCCTCTTTTAATGAAAAACACGGGCATGCCTTAGCGGAATAATGCAACACGAGAAACCCTGCCCCCTACTCACTTTGAATTTGTACATTTAGCCCGGAGCTCAAGTTTGAATGACCGAATACGACTACATTATAATTGGCGGAGGCGCTTCCGGATTACTGCTGGCAGATGCATTGGGATCCGATCCTTTTTTTAAAGAAAAACGAATCGCGCTATTTGAAAAACAACACCAAAAAGAAAACGACCGCACCTGGTGTTTTTGGGAATCCGGCAGTGGGCCTTTCGATGCGTTGATTCATAAAAAATGGAATGTGATTCGCTTCCGGGGTCCGAATTTCGAGCGGAACATTCCCATGGAAGCTTACAGCTATAAAATGCTTCGTGGAATGGATTTCTACGAAGAATACTACCGCCGCCTTCAGCTCTATCCCAATATTGAGGTCCGCTATGAGGCTGTGGAATCCCTTGAGGAATCCGAAACAGCCGCAATAGTTACCACTGGAATGGGTTCCTACAGCGCCCCCAGGGTATTGAGTAGCGTTATGTTTCGGCGTCCGAAATCCCTAATGCATCCTTACCCGGTATTAAAACAACATTTCCTCGGGTGGTTTATCCGTACGGAAGAAGCCGTTTTTGACCAGGGGACCGCGACTTTTATGGACTTTTCAGTCCCCCAGATGGGCAACACGCGTTTTATGTATATTCTGCCCTTCAGCCCTACTGAGGCCCTGGTGGAGTATACGCTGTTTTCTGAAACCCTTTTGGAGGATAAGGAATACGAAGACGCCCTTAAATCATACATATCCAAGGATCTGACGGATAAAGGGTATGAGGTTCTGGAAACGGAGCAAGGCAGTATCCCGATGACTGTAAATGACTTCACACAGGCCAACAGCGCCCATATCACGCATATTGGAATCGCGGGGGGATGGGCCAAACCGAGCACGGGTTATACTTTCTGGAACACCCGGAAACAGATACCCAAATTGGTGCATGCCCTTAAAAAAGGAGATTCCCCAAGGCTGAAACAACCCTTTAAATTCTGGCATTACGACCGTCTGCTCCTCGATGTATTGACGCGGGAAAATGCTTCCGGAAATCAGGTTTTTTCCATGATGTTCCGCAGTCTGAACCCGGAACTCATCCTTAAATTCCTCAACGAAGAAACAACACTTGCTGAAGACTTCCAGATCATCAATGCCTCTCCAAAAGGAATGTTTATTCGTGCGTTTTGGAAAGCCCTTGTCAAAAGTCCCTATTAAGCAGCCAATCCCCAAACTCCCTCAGGACGGCTTTGCGGTTATCCGGAAGATCCAGACTTTCCAATTGTTCAAAGGCCTGGTCCGTATAGTTCCGGATCAGCTCCCGGGCACTGTCGGCCGAACCACTGGATTTAAAAATCTGGGTAACGCGTTGCACCTTGGCCTGGGGATCCCGGGTTTTGATGGAGTACAGGTCCCGGAGTTCACGGGCCTCCTGCTCGCTGGCTAATTCCAGCGCCTTCAGATACAGGAAGGTTTTTTTATTTTCAATAATATCACCCCCGACTTGTTTGCCGAAAGTTTCCGGATCGCCAAAGACATCCAGATAATCGTCCTGCAACTGAAAAGCAAGCCCCAACCCGATGCCAAAAGTATAGAGAGCCTGTTGATCTGAGTGGGATGCCCCACCGATTAAAGCCCCCATTTTCAGGGCACAACCCACCAGGACAGCGGTTTTGTATTTAATCATCGTCAGGTACTGATCAATACCAACCTGATCCAGGGTTTCAAAATCCATGTCATCCCTTTGCCCCTCGCATACCTCCAAAGCTGTTTTGGAAAAGAATGACATCATGGGCTTAAAAACCTCGGGGGAATAAAACTCCAGTTGACGGTAGGCTTCAATGAGCATGGCATCCCCGGAAAGTATGGCCGTATTGGTATCCCATCTCTCGTGTACGGTTTCCTTCCCCCTCCTCAATGGCGCGGCATCCATAATATCATCGTGGATCAGGGTGAAGTTGTGAAAGATTTCCACCGCTGCGGCAGCGGGTAGTGCTTCTTCTGGCTCAGCTCCATAGAGATCTGCACTGAGCAGGACCAGTACAGGACGAATACGCTTTCCCCCGATATCCAGGATGTACTCTATGGGGGTATACAATTCACGGGGGGATTCCGGGAACTCAATCTGCGCCAGATGATCCAAAAAAGTCTGACGATAGGTGGCAATGGATTCAATCATGCTTCAAAATTAGGACAATCAGGAGTCCTGTGATAGCAAAACCGACTAAAATAGAGGCCCAGGTACCCAAATTGTTAAAAAATTGTAAAAACGTAGGAAACTTTTTTTGTATTTAAAGTTTCCATCCTATTTTAGCCGGGTGAAAGCAAAAATACTGCATACTGCCACCGAACTCTTCCTGAACCTTGGGTTCAAGAGTGTGACTATGGACGATTTGGCCGAACAGTTGGGCATTTCAAAAAAAACGATTTATTCGCATTTCAACAATAAAACGGAACTCGTACGGGAGTGTACCCTGGGGTTATTCCACAAAATTGCTGACGGGATTGATTGTATTTGCAAGGAGGACAAAAACCCTATCGAAGAACTCTACGAAATCAAACGGTTTGCCTTGCTGAATTTGAAAAACGAAAAATCCTCCCCCCAATATCAACTCAAAAAATACTATCCCCAGATCTACAGCACACTGCATAAAAAACAATTCGAATTGTTTAAGGACTGTGTACGAATCAACATTTTAAAGGGTGTGGAACAGGGCATCTACAGGGGAAATCTCGATGTGGATTTTGTTACCCGTATCTACTTTGCCGGGATGACGAGCCTAAAGGATGAATCGATTTTCCCCCGTCAACAATTCGCAATACTTCCCCTTATGGATGATTATCTCGAATATCACCTCAGGGGTATCACTACCTCGGAAGGAAGAAACATACTGAAAACCGTAATAAACTCAAATCAGGATTAAATGCGACATCAACTTTTATTCGTATTGGCCTCGTTGATCTTTTTCACTGCTCCCGCGCAGGATATCCCCACACAATTTACATTGGAAGAGGCTATCCAATACGCCCTGGAAAACAATTACAGCGCTATTAATGCCAGCAGGGATTTAGTAGATGCCGAGAAACAAAAATGGGAGACCATTGCGACCGGGCTTCCGCAAATCGATGGAAGTGTCAGCTATCAGGACCAGCTGAAACAACCCATCTCACTTATCCCAGGAGACTTCCTTCCGGGCGGGGAACCGGGAACCTTTGTCCCTATTGTTTTTGGGCCGCCGAGGAGCACGACTGCCACCGCAACCCTAAGGCAGCAGATCTTTGATGGCTCTTACATTGTAGGCCTTCAGGCGACCAAAGCCTTCCTGAGTTACAGTGAGAATAACAAAGAGAAGACAGACCAGGAAGTACGTAAGTCCGTTGTAGAATCATATGGGAACGTTCTTCTTGCCCAGGAGAGTACCGACATCCTCAACCGCAATATTGCTGCAGTTGAGAAGAACCTTTACGAGACGGAAAAGCTCTATGAAAATGGCCTGGGGGAAGAGGAAAATGTGGAACAACTGCAGATTACTTTGGCCACCCTCAAAAATGCCCTGAACAGCAATGAACGATTGGAAACGATTACCCTGCAAATGCTCAATGTAGTCATGGGGCTTCCCTTAGAACATCCTACCACCCTCACCCAGAGCCTGGACGAATTGGTGTACCAGGAAACACAACCGGGCTTGATCGAGCAGGAATTCAACCTTGAGAACAACACCGACTACAAACTGGTTATGAACCTCAATGAACAACGCTATTTTGAATGGAAGCTCGCCCGGAGTAAGGCCCTGCCTACCCTGAATGCCTTTATCAATTACGGCTACACCGGGTTTGGGGATCCTATTACGGTCATCGGTACCGATGCCCAGGATTTCACCTCATCCATACTGGGTTTCGACCTGAATATCCCCATATTCAGTTCCCTCAAAAGGAGTGCTTCCACCCAACGTGCAAAAATTGCACTTGAAAAAGCAAAAACCCAACTGGAAGAGACGGAGCAAATGTTGAAATTACAACACGACAGGGCAAAAAGTGATTATATCTTATCGATCGAATCGTACAAGACCAGTAAGGAGAATCTCTCCCTGGCCGAGCGCATCGAAAAGAAAAATGAAATTAAATATTCAGAAGGTATCGCGTCGAGTTTTGACCTGCGCCAGGCCCAGTCTCAGTTATATACCGCCCAGGGGGAATACCTGAACGCCATGATTGAGGTGATCAATAAAAAGACCGCCCTGGAGAATATCCTGAACCCTTATTTGACAATAGAATAATTAAAATTTATACCTCCCAGTAACACTAATCATTCAGCCATGAATAAATCTATACCCTTTGCCCTTCTAACCCTGATCCTCGCCGCTTGCGGTGGTGGGTCCACTACCTCAGTTGACGATGTCATAGCAGGTGGAAACCTGGAAGAAATCAAAGAAAAACAGCAAGCGCTCAACAAAGAACAAAGAGTGCTTGCCACCTCGCTCAGGCGATTGGATTCAGCCATCCAATCCAGCGAAACCCTCAGGAATGTGCCCCTTGTGAGCACCCTTGAATTGAAGACCACAGCCTTTGAACACTATCTGGACTTACAGGGAAATGTGCAGACTAAACAGAATATTCTCCTTTATCCCGAAATGGCAGGGACCCTTGTAAAGGTTTACGTGAAAGAGGGGCAACCTGTCCGAAAGGGACAAATACTGGCCAAAATAGACGACGGCGGTATGGCTTCGGGTCTGGAACAGCTCCGTACCCAGGCTTCCCTGGCAGAAACGACTTACGAACGCCAAAAACGGTTGTGGGAGCAAAATATCGGGTCGGAAATCCAGTATTTGCAGACTAAAACAAATTACGAGGCCACCGTACAGGCCGTGAGACAAGCCGAAGCGCAATTGGCAAAATCGACCATTACTGCCCCCTTTAGCGGGATCGTAGATGATGTACTGGTGGATGAGGGAAGTACGGTAAACCCCGCAGGTGGTACGCCCATTATCCGCTTGGTGAATCTTTCCGATATGTATGTAGAGGTGGATGTCCCCGAAAGTTATCTCCGGGAGGTAACGGAAGGCAAGCGCGTGGAATTGTACATCCCGGTTTTGGGGGACAGCATGATTTCCAAAGTGCGGCAGACCGGTAATTTTATCAATCCGGCCAACCGCACCTTTAAGGTCGAAATTTCCGTGCCGAACACAAAAGGGCAAATCAAACCCAACCTGACCGTTCGTGTCAAAATCAACGACTATTCGAATTCTGAGGCCGTCTTGGTCCCTCCCGGTGTTATTTCCGAAAACTCCGCGGGACAGCAATACGTTTATATCGCTTCCGAAATCGGGGAGGACAAACTTGCCAAAGCTGAAAAAAGAGTCATTACAACCGGGCTTTCCCAAAACAACCAGGTTGAAGTAATCAGTGGTATCGAAGCAGGAGAATTTATCATCCTTGAAGGAGCTCGAAGGGTTCGGGAAGGGCAGAAAATTGAAATAATTGAGCAGATATGAGCAGACAAAAAAAGAATGCAGATAAGGAATTTGGCCCGTCGTCCTGGGCCATAGACAATCCGTCGGTGGTCTATGTCATGATCGCAATCTTTTTCCTGATGGGGGTGTCTGCTTATTTTGCCATGCCCCGGGAAGATTTTCCGGAAGTAGAGGAAACTAAAATCTATGTCAGCACACCCTACCCCGGGAATACCGCTGAAGATGTAGAACGACTCCTTACCGACCCCCTTGAGGATCGGTTGAAGAACCTGAGCAACGTGGTGGAAATTACCTCGACGTCCCAGGAGGATTATTCTATGATCGTGGTCGAGTTCGATGAAGACATCACCGTGGAAAATGCCAAACAGAGGGTTAAGGATGAGGTCGATAGTGAAAAAGCAGGGGAAGACTGGCCTATTTTCAACAATGCCAAGGTTGAGCCCAATGTTTTTGACCTCAACCTTTCCGAGTCCTTCCCCATAATGAATGTCAATATCACAGGGGATTACCCCGTGGACAAACTCAAGGAATACGCGGAGTACCTGGAAGATAAAATTGAAGACCTCCCCGAAATAAAAGGAGTTGATATCCGCGGGGCCCAGGACAAAGAGGTAGAAGTAGCCGTTGATATTTACCAGATGATGGCCGCCAAAGTAAGCTTTCAGGATATCCTGGGGGCTATTGCCAATGGGAATATGACGATGTCGGCTGGGAATTTAAAGACTTCCGGCCAAAGGCGAACTATCCGGGTGGTGGGTGAAATTAACTCCCCTGAAGATCTGGAAAACTTCGTGGTCAAGTCTGAAAATGGATCTGCGATTTACCTGAAAGACGTCGCCACCGTGCGTTTTCATGAAGAAGACAAAACGACCTTTGCCCGGGAGCGGGGAGAAAGTGTCGTGATGCTGGATGTAAAAAAGCGCTCTGGCAAAAACGCGATCTCTGCGGGGGAAGAAATCCGCAACCTGGTAGCAGAGGCACAGCAGTCGTACCTCCCTGCCGA
>NZ_JBAVZJ010000422.1:0-3311 GCF_049588695.1 Robiginitalea sp. | reverse complement strand
GCTATAAATCGCATCGCCCCGAACAAACTCTCCACGCGGTTGAATTGTTCAAAGAGATCGAAATACCCGATGGCGCGCTGGTCTTCCGGGTGCACCCGGTGCTGAGCCTTTAAAAAACTGACAATATCCTCTTTCAATGAGGAAATTGAAGTCTCGTCCTGGGCGGTGATTGCCATCCAACCCACATTATCCGCCCGGTTAAAGGCCTGGGAAAATGCCGTGAAGGGAACGAATATTTGCTTCTGGCCCTCTTCCCCATTCCCGTCGTTTGAGCTTTTTCGGTAGGTACCCACAACGACGAAATTGACTCCCTGAATTTTGATATAGGTCCCCAGGATCTCTTCCCCGGCTTCATAAAGCTCCCGTACGACACCCTGACCTATAATGGCCACCTTCCGCCTCTGCTCAATATCGTTGTGGTTGATAAATCTTCCCCGGGTAATAAGCATGGGCTCCTGTTCGATAAACTCAGGGTAATCCCCGTACACGTTGTATGCCCCGGCTTGTATCCCCCGTACGACATTGTTGGTGCCCTGAAATCCTCCCAGTTGATTCCGGGGAGAAATAAAACGCAATTGTGGGAAATTCTCACGCAAGAGGCTGACATCCTTTATTTTAAAATTGAAATCCCGATCCTTGGGCAGTCCATCGTAGGCCCGTGTGGTACTCCGGGTCCAGATAAACATGGTGTTGGTGGCGATATTATCAAAATCCGATCGGATACCATTCTCCAATCCCTTCCCCGCTGCCAACAGGATGATGAGGATGAGAATCCCCCAAAAAACCCCGAAAGCAGTCAGTATGGTGCGGAACCAGTTTTTGGTCAGCACCTCCAGTATTTCCTTCCAACGATCTCTGCTAAACATGATTTTATGCTTCTGTTTGGGTCTCCTGGTTTTTATTCATCTTTTAAAGCGGTAATCACTTGTACATTGGCAGCTCTCCAGGCGGGGAAAAATCCCGCTATGGTACCCGCCAGGACGAGGACAAAAACCGTGGTCAGGGCTACATTGAGGTTCACTGACGGGTTCATGATATAGTCTACCTCAACATGGGGGCCGATTATTTCCAGAAGGGACATGCTAAAGATCAAACCCAGAAATCCCGAAAATGCGGTGATAAATACCGCCTCGTGAAGGATCATTCCAATAATGGACCAGGGTTTGGCTCCCAGGGCTTTGCGAATACCGATTTCACGGGTGCGTTCCTTTACAACGATTAGCATAATATTGCTTACCCCCACAACCCCGGCAATAATGGTACAGATTCCCACAAACCAGAAAAACAATTTGATATTCCCGGTTAAGGAATAATAGCGTTTCGCCTCTTCGAGGGCACTCCAGACTTCCAGGGCGCTGTCGTCCTCAGGATGCACCGTATGCACCTGCCCGAGGTACTCTTTGAGCTCCTCCTTAAAGACCACGGCCTCTGCCACAGCCTGATCAAAAGTCTCAGCCATGGGCAGGGTATAAGACATGTTGCTAATCCGGTCTCCTCCATTAAATACCCTTTGGGCAGTCGTCAGGGGGATATACAGCGTTTCTTCTTCCCGTTCCCGTTGCTCCTTGAAAACCCCTACAATCTTGAATGGAATCCCCGAAATATCTACAGATTCCCCAATAGGCGAATCCAAATGCCCGAATACATCCTTTTTGATTTTGTTCCCGATCACGATAACCTTAGAAGTATTGACAAGGTCACTGTAATTGATAAACCTGCCTTCAGAAACCCTGGAATTCTCGATAAACTGAAAATCCTCATGTACCCCACGAACCCCGTAAACCAGCGCTTCGTTCCCGTAGGTTATATTCACATCCTGCACAAATATCCGGGCGGAATTATATTCGATCCTGGACTTATTCTGATCTGACCAGTTGCTGTAATCCTCGTTTCTCAGTTGGATTCTGCGCCCGGGGTTCAGGCCTTTAAACTCTTTTGAAGTGATTCCGGGCCAGACCCAAACAGAAGTGGAGGCGTCCTGTTCGAATTCATTTGCGATGCCGTTGCGCATGCCCTGACCAAACCCCAAAAGAATGACGAGTATAAAAATCCCCGACGCCACGGAGAGTCCGGTAAGAAAAGTACGCAGTTTGTTTTTCCGAATAGTTTCGAAGATCTCCTGCCATCTCTCAAGATCAAACATGATGGGTTGGTGTTTTGATTGATGATGTCTTGGCCGTTAAGCTATTAAATAGACTGACCCGGGGCAGAATTGTTACAATTTCAGGTCCCAAAAAGTGTTAATTTTCAGGATCTCATCTTACGGTAAACAATAAAAATGAGGGCGCCAACCAGGATATAGGGGATGGCCATGAGGTAGACAATCCCGTTGTTGATGCCTTCAGCCACCGCGTTGTCTCCATTGCTTTCTAAAACGGCCCGGCACATAGCACACTGCCCAAGTACGGGCTTTATCCCCATCAGGAGGAACGCGGTTATAAAAAGGAGATATTGAAATTTTTTACGGGACATCAATAGGTGTAATAAGGTGAAATCATCAGGTAAACCACAACTCCGGAAACCGCCACATAAAGCCATACAGGAAAAGTAATTCGCGCTATTTTCCGGTGCCCCTCAAAATCTTTGAGATAGGCCCTGGCGTACGTTCTCAGTACCAGGGGGATAACCACTATGGATAAGAAAATGTGACTGATCAGGATAAAGAAATAGACATACCGGAGTACTCCGGTACCCCCATAGGAAGTAGAATCCGATGTCATATGGTAGGCGACATACATAATGAGAAACAAGAGGGAAAGCGCAATACATGTAGTCATCAACTTTTGATGCAATCCCCGATTCCCGTTTTTAATGGCCCAAAGGGCTGCGATCAGGAGGATAGCCGTAAGGCCGTTGATCCCAGCATAAATCGGAGGCAGGAATCCGAGGGGTTCCACGCCCGGGAGTCGTACCCCAAATAGAATGACTACCACTAAAGGCACCGCGATGGAAACCACTGTGATCCATCTGCCAATCCGCTTTTCCTTCTGCCCGGGCACCCTATCTGTCATCTTCCTCCAGTAATTTTCGAATGTCCTCTTTAAGCAGGCTTATTTGTTCCGTCTCCCCGGCATCATTGGCTCCGCGGTCCTCAGGGATAGAGCCACGATAATACACAATAGGGTTTCCATAGGCATCCTCCCGGGACCGTATATACCCTTCCCGGTCGATAAGGGCAAAGAGTCCGGAATGCTCAAAGCCCCCGGGCACCTCTGGCATTTGTTGGGCGTAAATATTAAACCCGGAATTGGCGAGTTCATAAATCACATCCGCATCCCCGGTCAACAGGTGCCAGTCCATATCGGTAATTC
>NZ_JBAVZJ010000421.1:0-4361 GCF_049588695.1 Robiginitalea sp. | reverse complement strand
ATACACCATTGAGAATACCCGTGCTGCAGACCGTAACCTCACTTTTGAGTTTACAGGGTTCTCCGATTTACGCCCGACCTGGCTGGGGGAGCGCAGCGGGATGCTCGACCATCCGGATCAGGCAGTTTATGCCCCGGATTCCCAGACCTGGGGCATGACAGATACGGGCAACCCCTGGCATGTGATCTTCGGGGGTGGACTACCGGTGGCCTCTCAGGAGGAGGTTGCGAATCCGTACGCCGGGCAGGGCGCTGCAGGAATACTCAGGTACGCCCTCAACATCCCATCGGGAAGTACGCAGGTGATAAATATTGTGATTGCCGGATCGTATACCTCAGAATCCGAGGCGCGGTCTACCTATACAGACCTGAACCTGCACTCCACGGAATTGTTTGTGGAGAAATACGTTAGGTATCAGCAGATCGCGGCCAGGTCCAGACTTAGAACACCGGATTCCGTCCTGAATGAAACCTTTGAATGGTTAAAATACAACTCGGACTGGCTCATTCAGGAGGTTCCGGAGATCGGTCGGGGCATTACAGCTGGGATCCCGGATTACCCCTGGTGGTTTGGTGTTGATAGTGAATACGCCCTGCAGGGCTACATGGCCATCGGTCAGGATGATATCGTCCACCAGACGATTAAACTGCTGGACAGTGTCTCTGAGGCGGTGAATGGCAATGGTAAAATCATCCACGAAATGTCTACCAATGGCGTGGTCTTCAACCCGGGTAACATCAATGAAACCCCGCAGTTTGCCACCCTTATCTGGCGCATCTATCAGTGGAACGGAGATAGGGAATTCCTCAAAAAATATTTTCCGACCATTCAAAAAGGGCTCCAATGGCTCATGGCCGAAAATGATGGAAACAACAATAGTTTTCCTGATGGCTTTGGGATGATGGAGATCCACGGCCTGGACAGCGAAATGATCGATGTCGCTACCTATACCCAGGCGGCCTTTGCCGATGCCAGCCACATTGCTTCCACCCTTGGCGAAGAGGGTCTGGCTGCTGAATACCAGCAAAAGGCTACTGCCCTCAAAACTGCAATCAACCGCGAATTCTGGTCAGACGAATTTCAGTCCTATGCCGACTTTATGGGTACGGACGCTCAGGCCCTTCACCTTATCGACGATGCCATTATCCGTGCGGATACCCTCGATAAACCATGGGCGGTAAAAGAACTGGAACAGACCCGGAAAACCATCCTGCAGCGCTCATCCGGCCCGGAGCTGAAACCCTTTGTTTTGCATCACAATTGGGTAGTGAACACCCCCATGGAAATGGGCATAGCAGACCCTGAGAAAGCGGAAGCTGCCCTGGAAACAGCCCGCAAATTTGTGAACCCTTTTGGTGTATTCGTCACAGGTATAGACAGGGATAACACTGCCGGTACAGATGAAGGATCCTTTCAAGGCAGTAAAGTATTCTCCTATACAGGCGCCGTGATGACCTTGCCGACAGGGGTTCAGGCTATAGCGGAAAACAATTACGGGCATCCGGATCGGGCTTTGGACTACCTCAAACGGATGAGCCGTAGTTTCAGTTATGCCCTTCCGGGAAGTATGTATGAAGTTTCACCGGATTACGGTATGATCGCACAGGCCTGGAACATTTATAGTTTCGCAGTTCCCATTATCGGACAGTTTTTCGGCATACAACCCCAGGCCGCCCAAAAGGAAGTAACCGTACATCCTCGAATGCCCGTCGTGTGGGACCAGGCACAGCTGGAAAACGTACAGGTTGCCGATAATGAGATTTCAGTCTATTACGCGGTCGAAGCAACCGGTTCAACCCATTTGAAGATCCTCCAAACCCAAGAGGATTGGACCGTCCGTTTGATATTGGAAAAGGCTCGACAACAGGAATTGGAAGTGATAAGCGGTACCGTGCTCATACAAGAACAACGAGAAACGTATATTGAGATTGTGGGCCGCGGAGGTGCCCTGGAAGTTCGCTACAAAACGCATTAGGATGAAGCCCTGGCACGATAAAACCTACACCCTGGACGAGGCACTCGCCCGAATGGAACACTACTGTGCCTATAGGGAGCGCTGCCATCGGGAAGTGGTGGAAAAGCTTCGGGAAATGCGGATGATCCCCGAGGCTATTGACACCATTGTAGTTAGGTTGATCGAGGAGAATTTCCTGAATGAATCGCGCTTTGCCACGGCCTTTGTCAATGGTAAATTCCGGCAAAAAGGATGGGGCAAATTACGCCTACGCCGGGAATTAAGGCAACGGGATATTTCAGATTTCCTCATCCGCGAAGCCCTTTCCGGGATTTCTGATGACGCCTACCGGGAACGTTTTGAATCCATGGCTCAAAAACGTTGGGACGCTTTAAAAAGTGAGGGCAAATCCCTGCGAAGGAAAAAGAAGTTTGTGGATTATTTCATGTACCGGGGTTGGGAAACTGAACGGATTTACCAATACCTGGACTCCCTGTCCTGAAAGACTTTATACTCCTGGCCTATTCCAAATAGGCCCTTGCCATATTTCATATTTTTCGGGTTTTTTACTAACTTTACACTCTTAAAGTTAGGAGTGTTATGAAACCCAAAGTGACCACAGATTTCCAGCATGGACAGGCACAAATCTTTAAGAACCCGTTTCTTGAAAGTCTGACAAAAACCAATCCCCTGCAAAACGTCATTGTATACGGATCTGTGATTATTGGGTTGATTGCCCTGGCCATTGTTAAAATCGGTCTGGATTCCTGGGTTGTAGCAGGATTGTTTACATTGGGATTATTCTTTTGGACCTTTGCGGAATATATGCTGCATCGCTATGTGTTTCACTGGGTGACCGAAGCCAAATGGTCCCAGCGGTTCCACTTTATCATGCACGGATCGCATCACCAGTATCCAAGGGACAAGGAGCGCCTGTTGATGCCACCTGTTCCCGGAATTATCATGGCTTCCATCCTCTTTGGTTTATTTTACGTGGCCTTCTGGATTTTTGGCGCACCAAAATTGACCTTTGGATTCTTCCCCGGCTTTTTTACCGGATACCTGCTCTATTCCTTTGTACACCGGGCAACCCACGTTATGCGACCCCCAAAAAGGTTTAAAAAGCTTTGGATGCATCACAGTTTGCATCATTACAGATATCCAGATAAGGCTTTTGGGGTTTCAAATACGCTGTGGGACCGCATCTTTGGCACCATGCCGCCCAAAGGAACCGAGGGCTGATTCTTTCGCCCTTACCGGATAGATTTCATCCGCTCAAAAGGGATAGTGCGGTCGAATAAGTATCGATAAGTACTGTGCACCTTACAGATTGCACCGCCTACCTGCCTCATAACGAGGATCATTTTGGGGTTAAAGTCTCCTATTCCATTCATTTCCATGAAATCGTAGTCCCTGTCTTTTCGCAACACATCGGACATCACCTTAATGATGGCACCGTCAACTCCCTTGCCCTGATGTTCTGGCACTACTCCGAAGACCATACCCAGTAATTTTTTGGTGTGGCGAGTCTTCTTAAACCAGAAAAACTTAAGTTTCCCGAGAAGGTCTAACTTACCATTGACGTGTTTTAGCAGCTGATTGACTTCAGGTATACAAACAAAAATAGCTACAGGCTTCTCCTTGTAATAGGCAATCCAGATGACTTTCTCGTCCAGAATGGGCTTCAGCTGGCTCATAATTGCCCGGCCCTGTTCCATGGAAAGGGCCTGAACGCCATCGTGTTTCACCCAGGCTTTGTTATACACTTCTATAATGTCAGAGGCGTATTTCTCAAATTGTGAAAGCTTCAGATGCTCAAAGGTATAGGCTGGATCCGCCGCCACCAGATCGGCTTTATAAGCGAGACGTTTGCTCACCGGATCAAAGACATTCCTTAAAAAGGTATACTGTTGAAAATAGGTTTTAAAACCATAATTCTCGAAAAGTTCCGCGTAATATGGAAAGTTGTAATTGCACTGGTAATTGGGCTCTACCTCAAATCCCTTGGTAAGCAAACCCCACCATTTATCCCTTCTGCCGAAATTAACCGGGCCATCCATATAGGTCGCCCCCTGTTCTTGTAACCAGTCACGAGCGGTATTAAAAAGGGTGTCAGCTGCGTCCTGATCCTGGATACACTCAAAAAAACCAATCCCGGCTGAAGGTTCATTCTCCGTATCTGGGTTTGAAGGATAAGTGATAAAGGCGGCGATCCGCCCCACTGTTTTCCCTTCGTGCTTTAAGAGCCATCTCGAACATGTACCCTGTGAAAAAGCCTTGTTTTTCTCCGGATCAAAAACGGCCCGAATATCCGCATCCATAGGGCGTATCCAGGTAGGGTTATCCCTGTAAAGCCGAGTTGGAAATTCGATGAATTCTTTTTCTTCAGAATTGGAAACCAGAGAGA
>NZ_JBAVZJ010000420.1:0-2153 GCF_049588695.1 Robiginitalea sp. | reverse complement strand
GCTGTAGCGGCATTCCCGAATCTTCTGGGTGTGGGCCTGGCTGAAGATACAGGGATGGTCATCAAGGAATGTAACACTTTTGAAGTTATTGGTTCCGGGATGGTGCTTTTGTTCGATCCGAGTAAACTGAAACACAACAACCAGAAAATACTGTCAGAGGGAGAGCCTATGTCCCTATCCAACCTGAAAACCCATGTTTTGTCTAACGGGGACCGCTTTAATATTCGAAAAAGGAAAATAAAAGTCCTGCCGCTGGATTCTCCTTTCGTTTAGTCCGAATAAATCTGCACTTTCTCATCACCGAATGCATTTTTCGAAGCCCGGTACATTCCTTCCGTATTAAAAGGCATAGCGATATTGCCGTGCACATCCACGGCAATAAGCCCACCATCACCCCCGATATCCAGAAGTCTTTTGTCAATGACTTCACGAGCGGCTGCTTCCAGTGACAGTCCTTTGAACTCCATCAGGCAGGAAACATCATAGGCGGCTACCCCCCTGATAAAAAACTCTCCACTGCCCGTGCAACTCACGGCGCAGGTTTTATTGTTGGCATAGTTTCCGGCGCCCAATACGGGGCTATCCCCAATACGCCCGAATCGCTTATTGGTCATCCCACCCGTAGAGGTGGCTGCTGCCAGGTTTCCATGGAGATCGCAAGCCACGGCCCCCACAGTGCCGAATTTAGAATCCTTTTTGGCGCTGTGGTCCAGTTGAAAGGCATCCGTCCCTTTGAGGTCCTGCCATTGCTGAAAACGAAAGGCATCGTAGAAATAAGATTCGGCTTCCAATGGATAATCCAGGCTGCTAGCAAACTTCATCGCCCCCTCCCCTGCCAGGAATACATGCTCACTTTTCTCCATAACATCCCGGGCGAGAACAACCGGATTTTTAATACCGGAAATCAGGGAGACAGCTCCGGCATTCAAGGATCGTCCCTCCATGATAGCGGCATCCATTTCGTGCGTACCGTCCGCTGTAAATACGCTTCCCTTTCCGGCGTTGAATAAGGGAGAATCTTCCAAAGCCACTACAGCCTGTATCACGGCTTCAGTCGCTGTGCCACCCTCTTTTAACACGGAATAGCCCTTTCTAAGGGCTGCTGTAAGGGCTTCTTTATAGGCCTTTTCTTTTTCCGGGGTCATCATACCCTTAACCAGAGTACCTGCCCCTCCGTGAATGGCAATCGCGTAAGGTTGCATCATTATTGTTGTTATAATTAAAATAAATCTAAGGTCTTCAGAGGGCAAAATACGCAGGCTTTTTCAGACTGCATACCCCGGGGCTCAGCGATTTGCGTTCAAGCTTCCGTAAAAATAAGGCAGGGTACTTAAATAAGTTTACTTTTGGCGAATCCCCGTTATGAAAAAACTCTATTACACATTTGTATTCGGTTTTATCCACCTCGTTTCCCTGCTTCCCTTTTGGATATTGCACCGGATTTCTGATTTCCTTTTCCTACTCATGTATTACGTGGTGGGCTATAGGAAAGATATGGTTTTAAAGAATATCAAAAAGTCTTTTCCCGAAAAGTCAGAACCTGAGGCGAGGCAAATCCGGAAAGACTTTTTTCGACATTTTTCGGATTTGATGATTGAATCCGTAAAGAGCGCCACTATGGGGCAAAAGCAGTTTCGAAAGCGCTATTTTATCACCAATCAACACCTGCTGGATACGTACCATAAAACCGGTAAAAGCATTATTATCCTTTCACCACATACCGGGAACTGGGAGTGGATTTTTTCTTTAGTAGAGGTTATTCCCTACGATGTATATGCGGTTTATCAGCGTCTGACCAATCCATACATGGACAGGTACATCCGGAAAACCCGGCAACGATTTGGGGCCATGATGATCCCCACTACCCGGACTTTTAAAATAATATTGGAAGCAGCCCAAAGGGGGGAGCAGTTTCTGACCTGGTTTGCCGCAGATCAGTCGGCCAGGCCCAACAAAGCCCAATGGGTCGAGTTCCTGAATCAGGAGACCTCCTTTCATAAAGGGTATGAAGACCTTGCCAAAGGGGTAGATCAGACCGTCCTTTTTCTGGATATCAAGAAAGTGAAACGCAGTTTTTACGAGTTAGAGCTCCACGTGATAACGGATGATCCCAGATCCCTTCCCGAAGGAGCTATTGTTGCAGAGTTCGCACG
>NZ_JBAVZJ010000419.1:0-4934 GCF_049588695.1 Robiginitalea sp. | reverse complement strand
GCCCGTTCCAATTGGGCATCCTTTCCTTTATAAGTAGCATGGGGCAAATTGTCCAACACGATATCGGGTTCAAAACCGTGCCCTTCAATAAGCCATTCTCCGTTGTCTCCGTAAACCCCCATCATAGGGGCCCGCGCAAGGCCACCGTCGCTCAGGCGATTCGAGCTGCTCAGCCATATTTCGCCCCCCCAGGTACGGACCCCAATGGTGGTGCCCAGCCCCAATTTTTTAAAACCATCTGCAAAGGCTTCCCCATCGGAATAGGTGTTCTCGTTGACCAGGACCACGATATGACCCCTGAAGGCGTACTGCATATTCCAGGTGGGCTTTCCGTTGCGTTCCGCCCAGTACATCCAGGCTTTTCGAAGCAGTTTTTCAAGGATAAAACTATCGATATTGCCCCCAAAGTTGTACCGCACATCGATGATCAGTCCTTTGCGGTCAAAAACCGGGTAGAACTCCCGGTAGAACTGGCTGATGTCATTCGAGCCCATGGCACGCAGGTGCAGGTAACCCACTTCGTTTTCGGTGGCGGCTTCCACTTTCAACCTGTTTTTATATTCCCAGTCCCTATACCTTAGATTATAGGCACTTCCCATAGGCTTGACGATGTGGTCTTTGGATTTACCCTCAGAGAGGACCGTCAGGCGAACCTGTTTTCCCACCTTGTTGCGGATAAGCCCACCTATTTCGATCGCGTCCTTAACCGGTTTTCCATTGACATGGGTGATGATATCCCCTTCTGAAATATCGAGATAGGGATCGTCCAGGGGAGATTTTTCATTCGGATAGTCCGGATCTGCCCTGTATATCTTTTCGATTGTAAAACCCCCGCTTTTTTCGTCCCGGCTAAAAACGGCCCCCAGGCTGGCCACTGAAATATCGGTCGGGTCCTCACGGGTATCCCCACCCCGGACACTGGTATGCAGGGCGGAGAGTTCACCCACAAACCTCCCGATCAGGTCGGAGAGCTCTTCCCGGGTGGTTACGCGGTCTACAAGGGGCAGGTACTTGGTGTACATGGCATCCCAATCCACGCCGTGCATGTTTTTATCGTAGAAGTAGTCCCGTTCCATTCGCCAGGCATCCGTATAGAGTTGCCGCCATTCCTCCCTGGGAGTGATGGGGAATTTCCAGTCTTTAAGGGAAATCTGGCTATCGCTGAGGTCTTTGACTTCGGAAGAACCGGCCTCAATCATATAATAGGAGGATCCCTTGCGAAGCATTAATTTTTTGCCATCAGCGGTAAGGTCGTAGGAACGAAGGTCCGAAACCACGGTTTTTAGTTCGGGATCCTTATTTTCGATTTTAAGGGCTTTGAGGTCTGTCTTCGGTTGGAGTCCGGACCCCCGTTCCATGAGGTAGATAACCTTATCCGAAACCTGGAGGTTGCGGTAATTCCCCGCTGGGATAGGTACTTCTGCAATACGTTTTTCAATGTTGTCCAGGTCGATATGAACCTCTGGGGTTTCGGATGCCGATTCCTTGGTTGATTCCTTCCCAGACCCTTTCTCAGACTCTTTTTCATCAGGGGAGTACAATTCGTCCCGCTCCCGGAAAGGAGAACGCGACCCTGCTTTTAACGGAATGTGGTAGAGTTTATAGCTCGCCTCAAAATAGGGCTCGGGCTGGCGGGACCCCCAGGGGGAACCGACCAATGAAGTAAAGTTTCGGTCCGAAAGAAAGTAGATAAAAGCCCCGTCCCGGCTCCATGCCGGGGATTCGGAGTTCGCCCGGTCCGTGGTCAGGTAGGTGCGTTTGTTGTTTGTTGTATTGTAAAGGACGATTTGCGTCATGAGGTTGTCGGCATTTTCCTCGAAGGCCAGCCATTGCCCGTCCGGGGACCAGGCCGGGTTTCCTACGTAGTTGTCCCGTGTGGAAACCTGCCTGCTTTTCCCGGTTTTTAAATCCAGGATAAACATACGCTGCAACAGGTCTTTATACGCCAGACTTTTCCCGTCCGGGGAGGGCACCCCTTCAAAACGAAGGATCTCCCCATCCTTTGTCAGGGCTTTTTCGGCTCCCATCCCATCAGTGGGGAGGGCGACAAATTCAAATTCCCCGCTTTCATCAGAAAGCGCGTATACTGATTTACCATCATGGGAAAATGCGGCATCCCGGTACCTGACGCCACTCTTATCTGTAAAATTGATGTAGCGCCCGTCTTTGACAGGTGCTATAAAAACCCTTCCCCTCGAAGTCAGCACCACTTTTTCCCCCTTAGAATCCGGTTTGGCATTGGTGATGTACCGGGCGGGGTTTTCTTCCCATTTTTCGCGCAACTGGTCTAAATCTGACGTCAGGCGAATGTCAATTTTGGAATAGGCATCTGAAGCGATGTCGTATATCCAGAGGTCGGCGCCCCTTTGATAGACAATTTTACCCCCGGAACTCCGGGCGTAGCGCACATCGAAGTCTTCGTGTTCTGTGTGCTGCTTGAGGTCTTCCCCCCCTTCATCCATGGACCACAGGTTCATGGTGCCATCCCGGTCCGTGATAAAATAGATGCGCCCCTGATACCACATAGGGTGGTGACTCTCCCCGGTATATCCCCGGGTCAGTTGAACGGCCTCGGAAGCCCCATTGGCAAACTTCCAGATTTGCCGGGCGGTTCCCCCTTTATAGCGTTTGGTCACGTTCCGGTGGAAGGCAGGCCTTACAAAATACAGGGCCTCCTCCGCGGTATCGTAGGTGGCTTCACTGGCCTGGTAGAGGGGCACGATATCTTTGGTTTTACTTTTTGGGTCGATGGTGACTACCTGAAAATCCGGGACGCCTGAATAGGCCCGGGTCTGGTACAGTACTTTTCCCCCTGCGGTCCAGGAATTCACCACGGAGGGGTCACTCTCATACGTCCATCGGGTGGGGAGCCCTCCTCCTGAGGGCATGGTGTAAACTTCTGTAGGGCCTTCATAGCTTGCGGAAAATGCGATGGTTGTACCATCAGGCGAAAAGGCCGGGTGGGTTTCTTCTTCCGGGTGGCTTGTAAGTCGCCTTGCGATACCCCCGGATACAGAAACCGTCCAAAGGTCTCCTTCAGCAGTAAATACGATTTGGTCGCCGTGGATGTCCGGATAGCGGTAATAGCCTTCGAATCCCTGTGCGTATACCGCGGAGGATGAGGCCAGGAAGAAGAAGCTAATTAGTGCCAGGAGGTTGACTTTTTTTTGGAATGGGATCATAGTAAGGACTTATTATTTAGAGAAAGCTTGTAAACAGGATTGCATCCGGGTTTAAAAAGTACTAAAATTAATTTCAATCTACAGGGGTCCGGAGGCTCGTTTAAATGAAAAACAGACCTGATGCCAAAAAAAAACAGCCCCGTGGTCGGGGCTGTTTCAATCAGATCATATCAGGAGTTATACACCTCCTTTGAGAACTTCCTGCCATTTGGCGAGCTCATCCCATTCACCGATATCCGCCAGCTTGGCCTGGGCAGGCCAGGTTCCGGTCATCCCGCGGTGTGTGGCGAAATTAGGCCCGGCGTCATTAATCATTTGCTCGAGGAAACTTACAGCGGAGTCCGATAACTGGGCATAGCTGATAATCCCTTTTTTATTGAGCAGCCCTTCAATCTTGGGCCCAATTCCTTCTATTTTGGTAAGGTCTTGTTTTACAGGTGCAGGACCCGCAGCAACAGCTGCAGCACCGCCTCCAAAGAGTTGTTTCAGGAGCCACCCGAGGAGCAATCCAAGGATAAAGGCTCCGAGTAGCCACAGGAACCAGGGCCAGAAAACGTCGGACCCGTCACATGCAATCGTATTTATTTGAAGTAATGTCATGATGATAGTGTTTCAGTTAAAGTCAATTAGTTATTCAATGATATGTACAGTTACCCGGCGATTGCGCTGTTTGTTTTCAGGCGTATCATTGGGGACAGTAGGTTCGGATTCACCTTTGGAACTCACCTCGATCTGCGCTTCAGTAACTCCAAGGCTCATCAGGTGATCCTTGTATTCATTGGCACGTTTCAGGCCCAGTTCCATATTGTAATCGTCCTCCCCGTCTGAATCTGTATGACCCGTAAGCTGGATCTTATCTCCGGTTTCCTTGAGGAATCCTGCAAGCTCTTTGGAGAAGGCATCCACAGCCGGGGTAACAATTTCAACGTCGGAATCATACCTGTAGAGTATGGCCGTTCTGTCGTACAACTCAATCACATCGTCATTGCGGGTCACCCACTTATAGCGGAGTTCATGAAGCATATTTTCTTTGGTTGCTTCACAGTCTCCTACAGGTCTCGCCTCGACAACTATATCTTCAGGGGCGAGCTCGGTAAACAGGGCCTTCACTTTCTGGGCCCGGGCAATACCCTGACTCGCTTGTTCCCCTTCAAAATAAGGGGCGACAAGGAGGAGTTTTTTTCCTTCCTTCCGGGCCGCCAGGATTTCCCGTTTCTTATCGGGCCAGAGGTCATTAGTGATCACGCCGTCTGTGCCGCAATCAAAGATCAGCGGGCCGTACTGCACGGCAACGGGGGGTTCTGTTTTTTCCTCGCAACATACTACGGTATCCTTGTACCAGCCCCAGGCCAGCCACGCCAGTAGCAGGAAGAGAAGAAAAAGTAAAAATGCTAGTGCTTTTTTCATTCTTTAGTTTTTGGTTAAAAAGTGCCAAAAGGTATGTTAAAACGATCAATTTTCAAAGGCAGGGGGGGATTAATTGCTGTATGAATTGAAAGGGTAAAAAATGTGAGGTATTTCTTATAGATCAGCCGGGATTTCCGGGGGTTATCAATGTAACAAAAGTCACAATATCCTGTGGCCGCATGTGCTAATTTTGTATTTTGAAGCTATAGATATGTTTGGAAAAGGTTCAAAGCTATACAGTATACTTTTTTTGAAATGCCCCAGGTGCCATGAAGGTGCGTTTCTGGAGAACCACCCGTATAACCTCAGCAGTATGAACAGCGTCAGGGATACCTGTCCGAAGTG
>NZ_JBAVZJ010000418.1:0-3414 GCF_049588695.1 Robiginitalea sp. | reverse complement strand
CGAGTATACTGAAGACAGTAAGTCCGGCCAGCCCTATCGTGATCGTATTTGCTTTTTTGAAGAAAACAAACCGGTTGAGCGCCAGGAATCCAAAAAGGGCCATCATAGGAAACAGGGCAGGGTACATCTGAAAAGAAGCGACCAGGTCGCCTTTGAGAAGCAATACTATGGACCGTTGAAGGCCACAGCCCGGACAATCGATCCCAAATACCTGTTTGCTGATACAGGGCAGCATGTAGCGCTCCGGAAGCAATAAAAGTAAAATAGGGTGATACATGTATTGAAAACTCGGTTCGTTTCCCGAAAAATACTATTATTTTTAAGCAATGAAAATAAAAAAGGGGATTAATTACACCATGGTTTTCGCAGGGGCACTTCTCCTGTTTACAGCCTCCTTTCTGGAATATCCTGAGATTGGTCTCGGGTCGGGTTTTATACTTTTAATGGCGGGGGTTTACCGAATTTCCCTGAGAACCGGGGACGCGCTCAGGGCGCATTCTGATAACAGTAGTGATGAGTCGATTTAAGGCGGGAGACAGGGTGCAGTTGATGGATGAACTCACCTCGGGAATCGTAGTTTCGGTGACCGCGGAGAATGTGAAGTTCAGGACACCAGAGGGTTTTGTGCTGGAAGCAGAACAGGGCAATCTCGTACTTCTGCCCTCAGATGAATCCACTTTTCTTGGGAATAGTGATTTCAGTGCCGTTTTAAAAGAATCAGATACAAAACCCTCAGGAGGGAAAAAGCCCGGGCGCAGACAGAAATACGTACCGCCTATGGAGGTTGACCTACATATTGAAAAGCTCGTACCTTCCGTTCGCGGGTTAAACACCATCGATATTTTAAACTATCAACTGGACGCTGCACGGGGGCAGTTGGAGTTTGCGCTGCGCAAGAGGATACAGCGAATTGTTTTTATTCACGGAGTGGGGCAGGGTGTACTGAAGCAGGAACTTCGGACGTTGTTCCGCAGGTATGAAGGACTTGAAGTAAACGATGCGGATCCCAGAAAATACGGTATGGGGGCTACTGAGGTATATGTAACACAGTTGGGCTTCCGCTAGTTTGCGGAGGTCACAAAACTTCCAAACTCATCCACCGAAATATTCGTAAGTCGTTCCCCGGCATCGTTGACAAAGGAAACATTTTTCAGTCGGATGACGTGCTCGAATTCTGTGGTATCCGTTTCGCTTTGGGTAGTAAAGATAAGGACTTCACCTGCCTGTCCTGGAATTTCCTCAAGCACACCCGGGGTAACCGGGGGAACTGCGTCACAGAAATAAGATGAGCTCACGGCATCGTCAAAGAGGCGATACCGAACCTGGGACCCTCCGGGAATGGCACTTCTAAGGGTATCATTGGAAGGTTCATTTCGGATAAGCCCATTATCGAGATTCAGGATTAGTGCGTCAAATTCGTTTAACTTAAAAAATAATTCGGTTTGGGTTGTCGCCGAACCGCAAAAGTCTAACGCCACCTCGTCAAAATCTATGGTCTCGATCTGAAGTTCACCATCAGAACACCCGATAAGGCCTAGGAATACAAGAATAAGGATGCCTTTTCTCACGAGGCCAAAGTTAAGAGAAAGGCAGGGTTATCCACTAATCATTTGGTGGATTTTAGTTCTTTTTCCATTGAAACGGTTATTTTTGAGGCTATTGTTCCTGCTTATGAAACACGTATATCTAGATAACGCGGCTACGACCCCCTTGCGGGAGGAAGTCATTACCAACATGCACGAGGCCCTTTGTGAATGCTTTGGAAATCCTTCGTCATCACATGCCTTTGGAAGGGCGGCAAAAACAGGTATTGAACAAGCCCGAAAAGGCATTGCGGCCCAGTTGAATGCACAACCGGGAGAAATTGTTTTTACATCCGGGGGTACCGAAGCGGATAATATGATTCTCAGATGTGCTGTGCGGGATCGGGGGGTAAAAACCCTGATTACGTCTAAAATCGAACATCACGCGGTGTTACACACGGCCGAAGCACTGGCTGAAGAGTACGACGTTTCCCTGAAGTACATCCCCCTGGATGCGGATGGGAACCCCGATCTTGGGGCTCTGGAAGAAGTTTTGGCTTCTGATGACTCCTCCAAACTAGTGAGCTTGATGCACGTGAATAACGAGATTGGAAACCTGTTGGATTTAGAAGCCGTCGGTGCCCTATGCCGACAGTACAACGCCTTGTTTCATTCAGACACAGTGCAGTCCATCGGGCACTTCCCATGGGATTTGGAGCAGATCCCGGTTGATTTTTTGACCGCCGCAGCCCATAAATTCCACGGTCCAAAAGGTATTGGTTTTGCCTACGTCCGCAAGAATAGCGGTCTCAAACCCCTGATTGTAGGAGGTGCTCAGGAACGGGGATTCCGGGCGGGTACGGAACCCTATCACAATATTATGGGCTTGAAAACCGCTTTTGAGAAAGCCTATGAGCATTTGGAGGCGGAGCGGAAATACGTCTCAGGGTTGAAGTCTCATTTTATAAAAAGGATTACCGAGGCGCTCCCGGGGGTTGTGTTTAATGGGTTATCCGGAGACATGCTCCGAAGCACCTATACCCTTGTGAATGTGCGCCTTCCTTTTGACCCTGCCAAAAGCCAGCTCTTGCTTTTCCACCTGGATTTGAAAGGTGTTGCTTGCTCCAAGGGAAGTGCTTGTCAGTCCGGGAGTGACGCCGGTTCGCATGTCCTCAATGAAATCCTGAGTCCTGAGGCTTTAAAGCAACCTTCACTCCGGTTTTCGTTTTCCCATTACAATACCCTTGAAGAAGTGGATTATACGGTAGATGTTTTAGAAGAATTTGCGAATTCCTGACAAGGAGCGACACTGAAAGACCTGTATTTAATTCTTAAACCGTTTTAAGCGTCATTCCTGGAATTTTCGCCGACGCTTTAAGTCCTAGCCCTTCCTTAGGTTTTCTTTGTCATAGGGAAATTTCCGGGCCGCCTTTTTCATCATTTTATCGATAAGGTCATCTGTGTTTTTTCCGGATTTTCGGTTGATCTCCTGTTCGTATTTCCAGAGTAATTTCCCCGAGTCCCCATCGCTAATTTTAATGCCAATCCGCCCGTAGTCAGCATCTCCTATAATGTAATCCAGAAAGCTCAATTCAGTGGGCACCCCATTGGAGAGCAGGATATTTACATCCAGGTTACCACTGACAATTCCGTCAACACCCAAAACTTCTGAGAGTTCCCGTATGGTATACCGGTCGATATTCTGAAATGATATTTCATTTTTAGCCAAAAGGGCGTTTGTGTCTTCGCTGTTTTGAAAACTCACGGTAAACTTTTTTTTCTTTTTACCCCGGCCGAAATAGGTCTCCAGGGCATCCTGTACAGCGTAGCCCTCCTGTTGTTCAAGCCTGCGGACTTCTGAGGGCGCTACTTCCTCCCCCAAATCCAGATT
>NZ_JBAVZJ010000417.1:0-1947 GCF_049588695.1 Robiginitalea sp. | reverse complement strand
ATTTGGCCCCGTAATTACAATGAGTTGCTGATCTTCCCGGTTTAAAACCAGATCGTTGGGGATATAGGCCTGCCCGGGAGGCAATTGCCGCTCGATGACCGGGTGGCGACCCCCTTTTATGTTCAGGTCGGTGGCATCTGTCATCTGGGGGGAAGCATAATTGTATTCCCGGGCCATTTGCGCAAAACTGCAAAGGCAGTCCAGTTTCGCCACCAGGCGGGCGTTTTCCTGAACCGGACGGATGTATTCCTGCATCCAAACCACCAATTGATTAAAGAGCTGGACTTCCAATTCCAGGATACGTTCTTCCGCCCCCAGGATTTTGGCCTCGTATTCTTTGAGTTCTTCTGTGATATAGCGTTCTGCGTTGACCAGGGTTTGCTTTCTTATCCACTCCTCGGGGACTTTGTCTTTATGGGTATTGCGCACTTCTATATAATAGCCAAAGACATTGTTGGAAGCGATTTTAAGGGAGGTAATTCCCGTGCGGGCCGTTTCCCTTTCCAGCATTTGATTCAGATAAGCCTTTCCGGAACGCGCCAGGTCCCGAAGCTCATCCAGTTCCGCCGAAAACCCCGGGGCGATAGTGTCCCCTTTGCCAATACCGGCAGGGGCTTCCTCCAGGAGGACCTCCTTTATACGTTCGCGTAGGGCTTCACATGGGTCAATGGCCTGCCCGATCCGGGCCAGGGCCGGTTCTTCAACCTCTGTAATCCGATTCTTAAGCGGGATCAGTGTTTCCAGCGCATTTTTCAGGTGTACGGTTTCCCTGGGTGTAATTTTACCGGCTGCCCCTTTGGCAATCAGGCGTTCCAGGTCGCCGGTGCGCCCCAGGTGTTCCCGAATCGTTTCCAATAAAGGGTCTCGCTGGGCGAAATAGCCCACGACCTTGTGCCGTTCCCGAATCGCATCCAGTTGTTTGAGTGGCATGGCCAGCCATCGTCTCAAAAGCCTGCCCCCCATAGGAGAGCGTGTTTTGTCCAAAACCTCAAGGAGGGATACCCCCCGGGGATCACGGGCCTGAAAAAGCTCCAGGTTCTGCAGGGTAAAGCGATCCATCCAGACGTAATCCGAGGAAGACAAACGACTCAGGGACGTAATATGACCGAGCTGCCGGTGCTGGGTTTCCTTCAGGTAGTGGATAACGGCTCCGGCGGCCGTGATTCCCATAGAAAGGTCTTCCACTCCAAATCCTTTCAGCCCCGAGGTTTTAAAATGCCCCATCAGTGTTTCCCGGCTGTAGTCCTCCTGAAAGATCCAGTCCTCCGCAAAAAAGCAATGGTGGGCAGTGCCAAAAGCCTCTTTAAAATCAGTTCGATGTTTTTTGGATACCAGGATTTCTGAAGGCGCAAAATTTTGCAGCCATTTATCGATATCCGTCGGGTCACCTTCGGCCAGAAAAAATTCGCCGGTAGAGATATCCAGAAAGGAAATACCCATACGTCCCGAGCCAAAGTGCACGGCTGCGAGAAAATTATTGGCTTTGGCCTGCAGGAGTTCATCGCTCAGGGACACCCCGGGAGTCACCAGTTCGGTTACTCCTCTTTTGACGATGGTTTTCGTTTGCTTGGGATCTTCCAGCTGGTCACAAATAGCGACCCGTTGACCCGCTTTGACCAGTTTTGGGAGGTAGGTGTTGAGCGCGTGGTGTGGAAAACCCGCCAAAGCCGTCTGATCTCCCCCGTTATTCCTTTGAGTAAGGACGATATCCAGGATGCGGGCCGCTTTTTCTGCATCTGCCCCAAAAGTTTCGTAAAAATCCCCTACCCGAAATAGCAACAGCGCATCGGGGTATTTAACCTTGATGCCATTGTACTGTTTCATCAGGGGGGTCGTCTTTTTACCTTTGGCAGCCACAGCTTAAAATGTTTTTGAGAACAAACGAAAATAGCGGTTTCAAAGGCGATCCCCAACACCTGTTGATATCTAAGGAAAACTTCGTCCTCC
>NZ_JBAVZJ010000416.1:0-1622 GCF_049588695.1 Robiginitalea sp. | reverse complement strand
GGTACCAATGCTATGATGAGCGATTTTATCACCGAACAGGAGAAAACAGTGTGGATGATGAAGGCTTGGTTGGCGGAACAGGTTTGATACATCATATCCGTTGGGCAACAAAAATAAAGCGCTGATCAGTTTCCTGACAGCGCCTTATTTTGAGTTTCTTAAGAGGTTAATCTCCTTCGCTCATCGAAAAACTTCCGTCTCCGTTAAAATTACTTACCTCAATGGTAACGGTCCATATCCCGGAGGCTCCGCTTTGGGTAACCCCTCCAATGGTGTCTGGCTCTGCGCCTCCCTGAATGACTCTGTCGAGTACAACCATTCCTTCAGAATCTTCCACAATCATTTGAAAATCACCTGCTGAAGATGCGGTAATATCCGCATTGTAGTCTGCAGTGTTCAGGTTGTTGTTCCAGGTAAAGGAACGGATGGCCGTTCCACCATTCCCACTAAAACTGGCGTCGATGTCTCCGTTAAAATCAGAACGGTCTCCTACCGTAAAATCAGAGGCATTCGCCTGTAGCAGCGTTCCGTTAACGGTAACCCTGGCAAAGGAATCGTCGTCTTTACTGCAAGCCATAAAAATAACCAAAACAGCCATCAGTATACCCGTTTTTAAGATCCTTAGCACACTGGTGTTTGAGAATTTCATAGGTTTCATAACATGGTTTTATTTAAGATTTGTACAGATAAAACAACCTAACGGATAAAAATCCTTTTTTAATATAATTTTTTTAAAAAAAATAAGGATTAAAACGTATAATGCTCTGATATTCAGTTTTTACACTACTATTAAAACAGAACGTAGTCAGAGACAGGAGCCTGAGGGGAAAGGTATAGTATAAGGAAGACATGGCCGACTGAGCACCGTTGGCGGATATAACAAAGAAATACCGCCCTGAAGGCGGTATTTCTTTGTTAAGGGTACGTGTACAGGGCTTTAGAAACGAATAGCGATCTCCTGATCGCCGGTTCCCACTTCAAAGCTGATGGCATCAAAGCTGGGTGGGCCCATACTCATATCATTGCCGCTCATGCCATAGGGTTCTGTGGGCATTCCATTGGATTGATAATCCATACGCATATTGCTGTTTAGATCGTGCAGGACGGATACCCCGTAGGTTCCCGGGGTCACATTGTGGAAAGTAAAGGTCATTTTCCCTTTTTGTGCGGGCGATTTGTAATTGGCAGTGCCCGGGCCTTTCATAAAAGTGTTTTGGGTGTGCAGGGCAGCGAGGATATCTCCCTGGTCGTTGAGGACATTTTCAAGAGTGATCGTAAGGGTTACTCCGTCCTTGGTTCCTTCCTGTGCCCAACCGAGGGCAACAGTCATTGTAAAGAATAGAAAAAGTGATTTCATGGTGGTGTGTTTTTAGTTACTGGAACAAATATCCCAAAGGGCGGGGCCTCCTACAATATCAGGATACTGAAGTGTCGATTCCCGGGGATGAATTGAAAGGCTATAGGCCAGTCCCCCCCAAAGTGGATAGTTTTATAATAGTTCTTCTGGAGGCCCTATTTAAGACTGATTTACGGCGGAGTGATCGGGTTTACTAACGATCTCGACGATCCAATAGATAAACTGCCCCAATCCGGAAGTAAAGAGAAAGAGCAGGATCCAGAGG
>NZ_JBAVZJ010000415.1:0-2418 GCF_049588695.1 Robiginitalea sp. | reverse complement strand
TCCCAAATGGAGAAGCCGCGTTCGACGGCCATTCGGGCAAATTCTGAGCCACAAGGCACATAGAATATATACTTTTCTCGATATGGCTCAAGCACTTCCAGGTAATCCAGGGCTATTCGCCCTCCCCGGGCCAGATCGTTATAGAGGGCCCCATGGGCTTTAATATGGTGCATGGCAAGATTCAGAGTGGCCAGAACCTGCAGGAATTCTTCAATCTGGGATGCAATACTGGCCTGGAATTCCTTTTTTTCCATAACCCTGGATACCCTTCCGAAATGTTCGGGATCCGGGTAGGAAGGATGGGCTCCGATACGGATCTGGTGTTTAGCTGCCAGGGAAGCGACTTTCCGCATAGAATTGGCATCCCCGGCGTGCCCGCCGGTAGCAATATTGCAGGAGGTAATAAATGGAAAGAGTAAGTGTTCATTGCCTATACCCTCCCCTACATCGCAATTCAGATCAATAGCAGTTCTCATTGCCATACTCAGATAAAGATCTTAAAGATACTCCAAATCCCCAGCCCCGTGACAAGAACGAGTACGGTTAAGCCAAGAATGTTTTGAATGCTGTTGTTTTTAAAGACACCCATTAAAGAAGCGCTGTTCGCGGCCCATAGGAGAAAAATACCGACAACAGGCAGTAGGATTCCGTTTGCCACCTGGGCAAAATAGATGATTTCCAGAGGTCGTATTTCAAAACTGAGGGCCAGCACACCCATTGACAACACCCCGATCCAGACCACCCGAAATTTCCAATCCTTACGATCCGCAGGCCATCCGAAACACTGTCGGGCCACAAAAGCAGCCGCCAAAGGTGCGGTTATTGCCGAAGTGATTCCAGCAGCCATCAATCCAATACCCAATCCATAGCGGGCCGCTTTGCCGTATAAGGGTTCGAGTCCCGCAGCCAAATCCATTACCGTGGAGACTACGGCGGCCCCACTGCCCGCTGCCGTAATCAAAATGGACATAGACACCAACCCCCCGACCAGGACGGAGAGTATGATATCCCTTCGCATCGTTCGCAAAGCTTCTATAGATTCCCATTTTTCACTAACCAGAGAAGTGTAGAGGAAGAGGTTATAGGGCACCACGGTAGTTCCCACAAGGGCAATTACGGTGAGTACATTTTCACTGCGGATATCGGGTATCAATAGCCCCCGGGCTAACTCTGATAAATCCGGTCGTGTCAAAATAGCTGTAATCAGGAATGAGAGACTCATAATAAGGACCAGGGTGGTAAAAACACGTTCGAGACTGCGATAATTCCCAAACCACAAAAGCCCAAAGGCAGCGATCCCAACCAAAAAAGGAAAATAGGAAGCTCCGGCAGAACCGAATATGGCCTCCAGGCCGAGGACGGCCCCTGAAATATTACCCGCCTCGTAGGCCGCGTTTCCAACAACAATCCCAGAGAGCACCACACCCAGCAGGAGGATGCGCAACAGTGGCCTGCCTATCGAACTTCGGATAAAACCTGGAATACCACCACTCGCACTCAACCCAAGGCGCCCGGCCATCTCCTGTAAAACCAACGTGGCCCCAATGGAAAGCAGCAGTGCCCACAAAAGTCCAAGTTTCCAATCCACGCCGGCCCGGATACAGGTCGTAACCGTTCCGGGCCCTACAAAAGCTGCGGCTATCAACATTCCCGGGCCGGCATTCTTAAACATAGGCAGATACTCTTCCGTTCAGGCTAAAGATAGGAATTCTCCCCTGTCAAAAAATTAGACAGTCAAACGGGTGTTTTTGTGCATTTCATCTAAAAGTCAGATGTTGACCCTCCTGAATGGTGTCGTACATCGAATTGTATATACTAATTTTTTTTTCGCGGGGTTATTAAAACCATTACCATGCATAAACCCCACATTGAATGACCTGTCTGGAGTGTAAAAAAAAGCTGAGTTATCTGGACCATCGGGAATCGATTGAATTATTCCAAACGGAGCTGTGTTCCGCACATCGAAAACGTCTCGAACGCCTTGTAAATACAAATCAAATCCCACGGGAAGCCGCCATACTCTACTACGGCCTTATTCAGGCCGGGGTAAAACCCATGCTGGCATGGTGGGATGGAAAAAATACCGTGGATCTGGCCATTTCCCGGGTGAAGTTAAACATTGAAGTGGATTCGGGGTACGAATCCCTTTCCCATGAGCAAGCCTTAAACGACCTCGAGGCAGCCATGCATTCCTTCAAAAATGGGTTTACCACTATTCGTATTCCTAATTTTTTGATCCGGAACCACCTTCAGGAAATCGTGATGAACATTATGGGAATCATCGAGGGTCTTAAACTCAATGTAAGGGTCGTATAACTAAAACGAATTAACCATGCAACAGGATTTCAATTATACAGATCGTTCATATAAAATGAGTATGTGGATTTTGATCCTTTTGGGCATAGCTGTTGTCGTCAT
>NZ_JBAVZJ010000414.1:0-2662 GCF_049588695.1 Robiginitalea sp. | reverse complement strand
GCCCATAACCCTGAGGTAGTCTGGGCAATTTCCATACACAAAATCCCAATAGCCCTTATTTTCGGGAGCTTTCTCCTGAGCTCCGGTAAGAATATGTTGCAGAGCGGTTTAGTGATTGGCCTTTTTGCTTTAATGACACCTTTGGGTGCCATTTTGGGCAACTTAACTGTCCTGCAAAAGATCTACCCTTACTTGCTTGCCCTGGTCATTGGAATGATGCTCCATGTTTCAACGATTATCCTCTTCGAAAGCTCGAAAAACCACACGGTAAATCTAAAGCGTTTTGGAGTTATCGTCCTGGGTATGATCCTGGCCTACCTCCTGTAAACCCGAAAGCCTCAGGGTAAAACCTCGAGATACACCAGCAACCAGTGACTGATGGCACCCCCGAGGACAAAAAAATGCCAGATCGTGTGGTTAAACGGAATCTTGCGAATCGCATAAAACAGAATTCCGACGGTATAAAAGGCCCCGCCCGCCATTAACAAATTCTTCCCTGTGGGATTGAGCTTTTCCAGCAGGCTCTGAAGGTCGATGACGATAAGCCACCCCATAAACAGGTAAAGAAGGATCGAAAAGACTTCAAACCGACCGGTAAAAAACAGCTTGAGTACCGTTCCAAATGCGGCCATCCCCCAGACAGCCCAAAACAAGATCCATCCACTCCCCTCCCGCAGGGTGATCAGAGCCACGGGAGTATAAGTCCCCGCAATCAGGAAATAAATACTGATGTGGTCCAGGATGCGAAGCTTCTTTTTGATCCTGGGGTCGGCTACGGCGTGATATAGGGTAGAGGCTGAAAACAGTACAATAATAGAAATGCTATACACCCAAAGCGCCATACGGCTCATGCCGGAGAGGTCCTGCCCTTTTGAGAGTAGTAACACAGCACCTATAATACCCAGCAGAACGCCGAAGGCATGGGTTCCCGTATTCCAATATTCTTCTTCCTTATAACTAAGATGCCACATAATTCTGCAAGCACTACGACGGGTTTCTTCAGCAAAGGTAGTACTTGGCGAATAATGCCCTGAATTCTAAACCCCTTTTATATCAATTCTAAATACGCCCAAAAACATCTTTTGAAAACCAAGAACGGCCGGTAAGTAGTGCCTTTTTCCATTTAAGGCAGTGTGCCTAACTCACCAGGGATAAAAATCTACTTTGGATAAAACCAAAAGGGTATGTTCACGATCGTCCTGAGGTAAACACTATCCCTGTTGTGATCTTTTCGGCGTACCCTTAAAATATGCTTTCCTTTTGGAATGCTGTCGAGATCCAAAAAAGTCTCGTATCCCAATTGTTTTTGCGGGTTCTGGGCGTATACAAATTCAGGTTTGAAGTCCAGGCTGTCAATGGTAAGGGTATACATATCCTCCAGGGTTTCAAGATATTCTTTGAGGCCATTTCTTCGCTGGGACCAATTGACTGTCCCATCCGAAGCTGCAGAGAAAATACCCCTTTTGTCTTCCTCAGGCTTCAGGTCTTCGTTAAAAAAGAAGACATCATCCTCTACACTGCTGCCATAAACCACGAAAACATTCAGATAAGGTTTCGTAATCACTTTGGAAGGTATTGCAGCGCGGTCTACGAATGAAACATCCTGGTCGAGGGTATCAAAATAATTGGCCTTACCAGCCGTATATGAATTTGTATTCATCTCCATATCCAGGTAATTGGAAGTGCTGAATCTAGTACCGGTCAGAAAAGTCAGCCCCAAATAAAGCGGAATCACAATCCAGATCAACCGTTTCCCAAACCGGGTGTCCAGAAAGTTATAGACCATTGGCCTGTAAAGAACTGATAATGTGAGGTATTTAAACACCCAGTAAAAGGGGTAATAAATCTTTGTGGTCCATTTTTTCCTTTTTAACCACCCCTGTGTCACAAAATCGATAAAGGTCAATATGAGTCCGAAGCCCAGGAATATTATAAGAGGGGTTGCTACCCAGGTCTTGGCCCATTGAGGGACGTCATCCTTATCCATCCATAAACCGATCAGGGTAAAACAAAAAGTAATTACAAGTAACCCCAATAAATAAAAAACCAACAAAAAGGTTACAGCAAAAATGACACTGCAGTATTTTTCCAGGGTTGCTACATAATTATCAAAGGAGCCCACAGCCTTTTTCAGGTTCCTGGTAAATTTTTCACTGTAGTTTAATTTCTCATAGTCAATTTCCCCGGACACATACCTCAATCCAATCGCACCTATCCATAATCCCCTCAGGATGACATGCGCGATAAGGTTAACTGTAATAATATACCAGGAAACCTTAAGACCCTGATAGAGGAGCGAATTGTAAAAATTATTGTCATTTTGAGCGCGCATGGAGGCCAGATCGATGGGATCTATGATCATAAAAAGACCATAAATCGCAAACCCTGAGATAATTAGCTCCAGCTGCCAACTCTCCTGCTGTAAGATATCCAGCCATTTCTTGAATTTCTTGTCATTCGGATCATGGGCCATACCTATGGTTTTGGAGGTCTTTTTTAAAGATAGGATAAAAACATAAGGTGTTACACTACGATCCTATGTGTCCACTGCTTTTTTGCCAAAGTGCGCCCCCTGCCCGGGGTTTTAAAGGTTCGTACGGAGTTCTGCAGGTCGTGGGTCGTGGTTATTTCCTGAATTGCCATTGCCGAACCAGGTGTTATC
>NZ_JBAVZJ010000413.1:0-2017 GCF_049588695.1 Robiginitalea sp. | reverse complement strand
AGTATTGAATTTCTTCAAAAATCTGTAACTTCGTATTTCGTTATTAATATTTATTTTTATTACAATGACTGGTACAGTTAAATTTTTCAACGAATCCAAAGGTTATGGATTCATCACAAACGATGATACCGGAAACGATATTTTCGTTCACGCCACTGCCCTGGATGGGTTACAACTCAATCAGGGAGACAAAGTAGAATATCAAGAAACTGAGGGCCGTAAGGGTGTTGTCGCATCCGACGTCCATGTTATCGGATAAACTTGTTTTATTTTGAAGACCAAAACACCCCGCTTCGGCCGGGTGTTTTTTTTTGCGCAAATGAGTCCTTAATTCAGGTTGCGCTTTTCGATAAAAAACCGCTTCAGGAGGCTGGAGGCTTCGTTCTCCAGGATACCCCCGACCAGTTCAGTCCTGGGATGTATCCGTCCCCCCACAGCAGAAAAACCCCGGTCCGGGTCATAAGCCCCGAAAACCACACGGGATATCTGGCTCCAGTAGAGTCCCCCGGCGCACATCTGGCAGGGTTCCAGGGTCACATATAGCGTACAGTTGACCAGGTATTTACCCCCGAGAAAGTTGGCCGCAGCCGTAATGGCCTGCATTTCGGCATGGGCCGTAACGTCTCCCAACTGTTCTGTCAGGTTGTGGGCCCTCGCGATAATCCGGTTGTCGACAGTAATGACGGCCCCTACCGGTACTTCCCCTTTTTCAAAGGCCATTTCCGCCTCCGCCAGGGCTCTTTTCATAAAATAAGTGTCATCCAGACTGAATTCCATAGCCCCAAAAATACAATTTATCCTATTGGTGCAGGGGCCCGCACATAGTGAAATTCTCTTACCTTTACCGCCGCTTATGAAGCTGCTGGACCAAATAAAGAATCCCCAGGACCTGAGAAAACTATCCGAAGGCCAACTCCCGGAATTGGCTGCAGAGTTGCGGAAGTTTATCATCGATGTTGTTTCGGTCAAGGAAGGGCATTTAGGTGCTTCCCTGGGCGTGGTGGAACTTACCATCGCCCTCCACTACCTGTTTAACACCCCGGAAGACCGCCTCATCTGGGATGTAGGGCACCAGGCATACGGGCATAAAATCCTCACCGGTCGAAAGGAACGTTTTGAAAGTATTCGGCAAAAAGGAGGGTTGAGCGGATTCCCAAAACGGGACGAGAGTGTATACGATACTTTTGGCACAGGGCACGCCTCGACCTCAGTCTCCGCCTTGCTGGGCATGGCCCTGGCAGACAAAATTACAGGGGCCGGGAGACGCGAACATATTGCTGTCATCGGGGATGCTTCTATTGCGGGGGGTATGGCCTTTGAAGCCCTGAACCACGCCGGGGTAGCTGATGCCAACCTACTGATTATCCTCAACGACAATGCCATTGGGATCGACCCTAGTGTGGGTGCGCTGAAACGACACCTGAATCGTAAAAAACAGGGGATCCCGGGGGCGGACACCTTCTTTGAATCCCTGAACCTCAACTATTCGGGGCCTGTGGACGGGCATGACCTTCCTGCGGTGCTCAAAGCCCTGAAAAACCTGCGCGGACAGGGGGGACCCCGACTCCTGCACCTGATTACCACCAAGGGTAAAGGGCTGCGACAGGCGGAAGAAAACCAGGTTGTTTACCATGCCCCCGGAAAATTTGACAGGGAAACGGGAGAACTGATCCGTAAGGGCAAAGACACAAGATTGGGGCCCAAGTACCAGGATGTTTTCGGACATACCCTGGTTACCCTTGCCGAACAAAACCCCAGGGTTGTGGGCATCACCCCGGCCATGCCCACCGGGAGCTCTATGAAATATTTAATGCATGCCTTTCCGGGGCGTGCTTTTGATGTGGGCATCGCCGAGCAGCACGCCGTAACCCTCGCCGCAGGCATGGCTACCGAAGGTTTGATTCCCTTTTGCGCCGTGTACTCTACTTTCCTTCAAAGAGGCTACGACCAGGTGATCCACGACGTTGCCCTGCAAAATTTATCCGTTGTTTTTTGTCTGGACCGGGCCGGGTTGGTG
>NZ_JBAVZJ010000412.1:0-3448 GCF_049588695.1 Robiginitalea sp. | reverse complement strand
AGGTCTTCTATTTTTTCCAGAGACTGCTGTATCTCCATCTCAAGTTTCTGGATTCGGGCTTCTTTGCTGGGATTCATGTTGCAACCGGATAGAAACACCGAAAGGCTTGCAATGAGGACTGTTTTTTTGATCATTGTTTCAATTTTTTTGAACACGGTTGCGATACTTCACGGTAGGCCATGCCTCTAAAGTTAAGTCACTTTTTTTGAAGAGAAAGGGTAAATGGATTTTTGAGAAGTCATATCCAAATTTTGACCTCTCTGAGGTTTTAACTGTAAAAGCCTGATGGCTTAGGAGGGCGTTTCGGAATGGGTAATTCTTCGCTTTAATAAAACATACGCCAGGTAACCAAGGCCGATCACGATGTACGCCAGAAAAGCTACTTCCAGACTAAAAAAGTAATCCAATAGCAGAAAGGGTACAGCAAAAATAACTGTGGCTATAAGAATTAATAGCAGCAATGTTAAAACGCCGAAGGAGCCTTTAAATAGATTTTTTGTCGTCATATTGCGTGTTTTTACCCAGGCGCTTTTATCTAAGAAAAAATGTTGTCCGGATGAAACCCTTATTTATCATCAAGATAAGGAATATTCTCTGGAACTGGAAAAATCTCTACTGGCAGGTGGCGAAAGTTGACTTTTATTGCTTATCCCCGGGTTTTTTTAGCATAAATCCAATGGAAAGTATGAAAGCAATGAGGTAAACAATCGAAAGGGCCGGATTTTCGAAGCTCAAACTCTCAGAGTCGAATTCTCGGATCAGGGCACCCCCCAAAATCAGGATCATAACGACTGAAAAAAAATTGGGGACGATTCTAAACTTCATAATCATTTCTTTTTAAGAGATCCCAATCGTTCCCCCATGAGCATATGTTTATAAGTTTGGCCATCCGCCTCCATGGGTGCTTCCAATTCAAAATGAACCTGCTCCTGGAAAATCATAACAAAGTCCGACCCCCCGAAGGCAAAATGCCCGAGCATATCCCCTTTTGCAACCTTTGTTCCCGGGGTTAAATTATCTTCAAAATTTACAGAACCCACAACGGCCATACCGATGGGCAATAGGGCGACAAGGCCATATTCTTCAGTCTCCAGAATAAGGGATCCGCGGGTTTCCACTGATTGCCAGCCTGTTTTGGAGGCAGGATTAAAGGCGTACCTCTTGTTTTCATTATCCCACCAGATTTCACCACCCGTGGGATTGATACCCTGAACGATCTTCAGCTCCTTAACGGTTCCACTTAAGGGGAAGTGATACCTGTGATAATCATTGACATTTAAAAAGGAATGGGTGAGGGTGCCATTGGCAAAGGCATCTTTGTATGCACTGTGATCACCAATCAGGGCGGAAACGGACTTCAGGGTAGCAGACTTTACCGGAACTCCTTCCTTTTCGAGGAGCTTGGAATTTCCGTCGATCGCCCATGTGCCCTGGGGCTGTGAATCTGCAAAGGCTACGACAACCGAATCGACATCTGCACTGGCAATAGGCCGCATCTGAGGAGACTTCAAATACCGGGCAAAGAACTCGTTGAAAGTCTTCCAGTTGGAAGGGTCTTCATACCAGCCATGCTGCAGGCCGAAATTCGGATCGTTCAGGGCCATCTGATAATACGTTTCGTTCCAGGAAGCTTCTGTATCGAGGTAACTGCCCCATGATTTATTGAAAGTCGTCAGCCACTCTGCAAACGGCTCATAGTACTGTAAAGAATTGTTCACAAGACCTTCACCTTCTAACTCCGGAAGCGGCTGGTCTATAAGGGAATAAAAAGCCAGGAACCCCTGAAGGATATTGTCAAATATTTCGGGATACTCTTCTTTCTCAATAATGGCCCATGGCATGGTGGTTTCCGCCCAGGTTATAAATTCATAGTATTCTTCCAGGGTCTGGGCTGGGTTCGTATTTCGGTCCGGATTAATCGCTTTGGCTTTGGCTATGGAAGTTTCCAGCATGGCCTTGAGCTCCGGGTCATCGTCCAAAAGGGTTATGAGTTCTTTTGTAGCCTCTCCATATTCGACTTTTTCAGGTGCGTTACATGAAGACACAATCAGGCTGAAGGAAAGGAATAAAAACAGGTTTTGAATTACGCGCATGATTTAATTCTGATAAAGGGTTTGAAGTTAGGCCGGTAAAATATAAAAATACAAAGGTTGAAGTTAGGTGTTAGAGAGTATGGCATTTATTCTGGGATATGGGTTTATAGTAGCAGAGACATATTTATGATACCTATTCAAATATCAGTTTAGTCATCGTAATTATCCCGATAATCAGTATAAGGAATAAGGACAGCCTTCGGAATTTGCTTTGAGGGATATGGGCCAGTATCTTCTTTCCAATAAAGGATCCCACCAGACCAATCACAAACAAATAAGGCACATATTTCAGGTCGTGATTGTGGATATATCCATTCTTGTAATAAACAATTGTTCTTGTAAAGTCTATCATAAAATCTATAAAGGCGGAAGTTGCTATAAATACACTTTTTTCCAAATTGAATGCAGCCATTGTCAATCCTCTGATGGCCCCTCCTGTGCCTAATAATCCGGCAGAAAACCCGGAAAAAGAACCGCCAATAATGGCATTTTTATTTGTTGGGGATACTACTACTTCACTCCTTATGAGGAATAATAAACTGAATCCGACTAAGAATATTCCCAGGAATATTTCTAAAAAGACGCTGTTTAAGATCCTGGAGAGAAATCCTCCGACAATAACAAAAACTACGGACGGAATCCCGATAGTCCATAATAACCTTTTATCCAGCCCTTTTTTAAATAAAAATATTTTGCTCAGATTGCTCGAGAGGTGAAATATTGCGGTAAGCCCCAGGACCGAATAAAAATCAAAATAAAAATTACCCAGGGGCACGAAAAAAACAGAAGAGCCAAAACCACCTATAGTCCCGAGTATTTCTGCGATCAGAGCTAAGAGGATAAAGAGTATATTGACGTCTTTCATCCGGATTTTTCTATCGTGACAGTAACTTCGGTTTCTACAGGTGTATTACCGGGCAATAGCGCCGGCTTTGATGCCATTTTCAAGGTCAAAACTATCACCGACGGATCCGACAACCGCGTCCTTGCGATCCAGGGACATCAACTCTTTCAAAGTGTACAGGGCATTAATTCCCGTACAATGGGATCCAATGATCTTCGAGACTCCAAAATCCTGCAGGTGGCCCGCCGTCCATTTCAATTGCTCATCAGTGGCTGCAAACAAATGAAAACCTCCAATTATGGTAAAAACCTTTTCCTGATTGATATTCGTTCGGATGTGCTCCAGGGTATTTACCAGACCGGCATGCCCACACCCTGAAATCAAAACGAATCCATCACGAGTATCAATGACCACGGACTGATCTTCCGGGATGTTATCTTCCACGATGCCATTGGCCGTTTCAATTTTGCCCTTTCCGGACCAATTTCGCTCATCGTGCACTCTTTTGATG
>NZ_JBAVZJ010000411.1:0-4180 GCF_049588695.1 Robiginitalea sp. | reverse complement strand
GTCTTTTGCAGCGTATTTCTTTTATTTTGCTCCTACACCGTTTCCTCTCAGGTACTCATCTCCCTGATCTTTGGAGACAAGCTTAACTCAGACAGAATAGAGTTCGGCCTGGAGGGAGGATTTAACTTTTCGCAGATCGGGGCCCTCGATGCGGACAAACGCCTCTCTAGTTTCAACCTGGGTTTTTATTTCGATTACCGCCTCAAGGATTCATGGAAATTCTATACAGGTGTTTTGGTGAAGTCAAAACTGGGTGTGGCCGAATTAAGTGACTCAGACCCCTATTGCTACTGGAGGTTTCTCGTGAGCAGGAAGGCGGTACCTATTCCCAGTACATCAACAATTTCCTGGTTCCTGCCCTGATCAAATACGAATTCCCCAGCCGGATTTATGCCGAAGCCGGCCCACAATTTGGATTGATGTACAAAACCTGGGTTCAGTTCGACTCGGATGTTGACGGCACCGAAACCCGGATCCGGATAGAGAATAAAGATGCCCTGAACACATTCGATGTGGGTGGGGTTATTGGTTTTGGTTACAGGCTTAAACCGGGTAAGGGAGTGACCTTGGGGCTCAAATATTACCAGGGCTTTACCAATGTCATCAAAGGTGTTTCGGGGAGCCGGAATAATTCCATTTACCTCAAATGCAATATTCCCATTGGCGCGGGGAAAGCGAAAAAGGACACTGAAGGCTGAACCTCCCAGAGCGTATTCAGCAGGCAGTTGCAGTAGGCAGAAAACGCAATATTCCATTCAAAACCTCAACATCAGTACTGCAAACTGCCAACTTGAGAGTTGAACCTTGAACTTTTGACCCTTCTTCCCCCTGCCCAATGCCACTTCCCACTGCCAACTTGAGCCTTGAACCTTGAACCTTGAACTTTGAACTTTTGAACCTTAACCCCCTCCAGGCGTACTTATAAAAAAACCGCCCCGGGGTGTCCCCCGGGGTCGGTTTATAAAACCCTTCTTTTTCATAGCGGGGTTTTTGACGGATTCACATAAGCCATCCAGGTTAAGCCATACTTATTTTTCGAAGGTCAGTAAATCTGTAGTGCCATCAATATCGTCATCGTCATCGGCTAATTGAATGGTGTCAGAGGAAAATGAAATAATATACCAGTCCTCAGAAAGTTCGCTAAAGGTTTCCGGGGAAGCAAAAAAGATGTTGAATTCAATTTCATCGTCGTCATCATCATAATCATCATCGTAATCATCGTCAAGTCCATCATCATCTGAGTCATCACCCGAGTCATCACTTGAATCATCGTCGATTGTGATCGACCAGGTACCTGTCACTGTGGTGGTACCGTTATCGGCCAGCAGGGTTCCGTCCGGGTTGAATGTAAAATCATAGCCCGAAAAATCAGAAGTTTCATCTTGTCCGTCATCCACAAAATTGGTGATGGTCCACGTTCCGGATCGAGCCGTTTCATTCAATTCTTCAACATCTGCCTGCAGCTGTGCCAGATTCGATAAATCATCACTATCACTCGTACAAGCCGTAACAAAAAGTGTAGCCGCCAGTACTCCGATTTTCAAAATATGCTGTTTCATGGTGTTTGTGTTTAAGTATTAAAGATTATTGTTTTGTAAAGATCAAGGTGTCGGTCGTGCCATCTTCACCAGAGACATCCCGCAGTTCAATTTGGGTTTCACTGGCTGAGACAACCTCCCAGTCTTCAGTGAATTCATCAAGGGGGATTGTCGTTCCGAAATCCAGTAGGAGTTTGTCTCCGTTTTCCTCAATTATCCAGCTACCATTGGTCGTGCTCCCATTGTCTGCTGTTACCACACCGTTCTCCTGAAAGAGAAAAGTGTAAGCAGTGAAATCCGCTGTTTCATCCGAGCCATCGTCCAAATATGTAGAAACACTCCAGGACCCGTCGGTAAGGACAGAACTTAAATCCGAAGTCCCACTGTCGTCTGAGGTATCATCACTGGAATCATCTCCATTGGTATCCTCTGTATTGTCATCAGATAAACAATCGCTTTCAAAGCTGAGTTCGTCATCGCCCAATGTGAGTTCGATCTCACCCTCATCATCTTCCCGTTCAATTTCCTGCACCCTCCAGGAGGCATTGAAATCTTCAAGATCAGGAATGCTGATCGTCATAGTAATGTCATTTGCGGTTCCTTCAGCCTCCCAGGTCCCTTCAAAGATGCTCGTACCTGAAGACACCTCCAGCGTACCATCTTCATTAAAACCGAAGACGTATCCATCGTACTGCTCATCGAGATCCTGGTCGTTTCGCTCCAAACTATCGACCGTCCAATTCGGGCATTGAATCAGCAGATCTGATAACGCTTCAGTCGTACACGAATCGCAATCATCATCATTATAATCGTAATCGTCGTCCTCATCGCAGTCATCACTGGCATCGTCGAGGATGTCTTCCAGGGTATCGAGGTCATTAACCCGTACCTCCGACCCGTCGAACAGCACCACCGTAATTGGAAAGTCCAGATTTACAATATCATCATCTTCCAGGTCATCGATAAACCTGTACAGGTCCCGATCGCTGGTAAAAGTGATGACGTCGAGTACTTCGTTGTTCGAATTAAAGATCGATGCGGTCACGGGATACTGAATATCTGCACATTCTATATCGTCATCCGGTTCATTTTCGCCAGAACAATCCTCAATCAGGTCCTCGAGTTCGTCTTCGCTGGAAATCACAATCTCTGTATAGTCTGAGAGAATTTCTGTGATCGGAAAGAAAATTTCAAGGCTATCCTCGTCATCGTCCAAAGCGTCAAAAATATCTTCAATGGTTTCAAAATCATCTTCTGAATCCACGTTAATCTCGAGGCCATTCACCACTACGGTAATCGGAAGTTGCACGCTGATGCAATTCGCGTTGTCGATAATGTTATCGTAAGAACCGTCTTTTGTGGATGTGCGCTGGAGCAGACTAGCTACCCTTGAATTGGCCTCAAGCACTTCTTCCTGAGGTCCCTCGATTAATTCAAATTCTTCTTCCCTGCAGGAAGCGAAGAGTAAAACGAGTACAAGTAATAATACACTAAAGGGTCTGAAACTTTTTTTCATAGCAAATAAGTTTTTACTTCTGGTGTTTATATATAGAACAACCCTGGCCAAAGAACTCCTGAAAAAAAGTGAAGAAAATAGTTTTTTTACTTTTGATCAGATCTAATATTTCCTTTTTTTGAAAAAAGACTTACATAAGGATATTTGCGAAGAATCCGTGTTTTCAGGCCTTTATGAGCGATTGGCCGATGACCTTCACAAGTTTTTGTACTACAAGTATGGGGATTCCTTCAACCCGGATGACAAGACGCAGGAGGCCTTTGTTAAACTATGGGAAAACTGCAAGAAGGTAACCGTTGAGAAGGCTAAGTCCTTTCTTTTTACGGTTGCAAACAATATGATGCTCAATGAGATCAAGCATCAAAAAGTGGTCCTGAAATACAAGTCGCAGAAGCCCAAAGGGCATACCCATGAATCGCCGGAATTCCTAATGCAAAAGGAAGAATACTTCAAGAAATACCAGCAGGTGCTCGCCAGGCTTACTGAAGAGCAGCGCACAGCTTTTCTTCTAAGCAAGGTCGAAGGCAAAAAACACAGCGAAATTGCCGAAATGCTGGGTGTTACCCGAAAGGTGGTGGAATACCGGATTTATTCGGCCTTTGATACCTTAAAAAATGAATTGGAAGGATTCCGTATAAAATAATCGGGAAAAACGACCCTAAGGTTGTTATATATAAAAGGGATGTGTTCTATGGATAAGAACGACTTAATACGAAAATGGCTTTCAGGGGAGCTTAGCCCTGAAGAATCCAAGGCTTTTGATGCCCTGGAGGAGGCTTCATTTTACAGGGGAATCATTTCAGATGCTGCTGCTTTTAAAGCACCGGGCTTATCAGGAGGGGTAGATTCCCCCATGCTCGGGAAACGGCTTCCAGAGGACCACACACCCCTACCTAAACGGAATTGGGCAAGGCCCCTGATGCGGATAGCCAGTGTACTGGTGCTGGGTCTGGCCATGTATTATTTACTCTTCCAGCAGAATTTAGTCCGGGTAGAAACCGGGGTTGGTGAAAAGACTACAATTACCCTCCCGGATGCCTCTTCAGTAGCGCTCAACGCCCTGACCGAAATAGCCTTTAACGAAAGTACATGGGAAGACAACAGGGAAGTACAACTGGAGGGGGAG
>NZ_JBAVZJ010000410.1:0-8695 GCF_049588695.1 Robiginitalea sp. | reverse complement strand
CGTATCGGCTTTGAATCCACCCTAAAACAATTGCCGGAGGAAACATCAGAAGCAGAGCTCCTGGAGGTAGTCAAGGAACTTAATGAGGACTCCGACATCGACGGATACATTGTACAATTGCCCCTTCCCAAACATATTGACGAGGAGAAGATCCTGATGGCTGTGCATCCGGATAAGGACGTGGATGGCTTTCACCCGACAAACTTTGGGAAAATGGCCCTGCAGATGGAAACTTTTATCTCGGCCACGCCTTTTGGTATTATGGAGTTGCTCAAAAGGTATAAGGTGGAGACTTCCGGAAAGCACGCTGTGGTAATCGGCCGAAGCAATATCGTGGGAAGGCCAATTAGCATCCTACTAAGTCAAAAAGGTGCCGCTGGAAATGCTACGGTTACCCTGACCCACAGTCGCACACAGGATATTGCGGCTTTGACCCGTCAGGCCGATATCGTGGTCTCCGCTTTGGGAATCCCTAATTTTCTAAAGGCCGATATGGTCAAAGAAGGTGCAGTGATTATCGATGTGGGGATAACACGGGTACCTGATGAGAGTCGTGAACGCGGATACTATATTTGTGGAGATGTAGACTATAAAGCCGTCAGTCAAAAGGCTTCTTACATAACCCCGGTTCCGGGGGGAGTAGGCCCCATGACCATAGCTATGCTTTTAAAGAACACCCTACTGGCGCGGGAGCGTCATCAGGCAGGGAATTGATAGGGCGCATTGGCCTATCATTCAAGGAATGTAGTTACTGCTGTTCGTTTTCGACCGGATTGAGCGTCTCAAATTCGGCTTCACCCTCGTCATTTCTACAACTGGAGCACCAGATAAGCAGCCCGAGGAGTATTGCAGCGTAATGCCAACGTTTCATAATGGTAAGATTTGGGATTAATGCTTTAACCTCTAACGATTCATTCGGCATTTTCGTATACTGAATCGTTGAACTCCAGTCTTTTGTGCTTCAAACTGTAGTACAAAAATAACCGTGGGTATTGTAGCGACCCTTAAAAAGCCCTATCTTTTTTAAAAAATAGGGGCATGCGTACTGTATTTCTACTGATTGTTTCAATCGTTTTTTTTCCGGGATGTGAGTCTGCCAATACCCCGGATAACGCTCAAAATATTCGCATCTCCATTGGGGAATCTGTGGCGGATTCCCCTAAGGACGGTCGGTTGTTGTTGATGTTTTCTAACGATCCTTCAGCAGAGCCCCGGTTCCAGATCGGGGCCGGACTCAACACCCAGCTGATCTTTGGGATGAACGTGGATGGGATGCAGCCCGGAACGGCAACTGCGTTTGATTCAGACGCGCTTGGCTTTCCTTATGAAAGCTTATCTGAAATCCCTCCCGGGGACTACCAGGTGCAGGCCTTGCTACATACCTATGAAACCTTTAACCTGTCCACGGGGCATACGGTGAAGCTTCCTATGGACAACGGGGAAGGGCAGCAGTGGAACCGCTCTCCAGGCAACCTCTATAGCAAACCGATTACGGTCGCTGTAAATGAAAATGGAATCAGAGGATTGGATTTGGTCATGGACCAGGTCATCCCGCCAATACCTGAACCCGAGGACACTCCCTGGATCAAACATATTAAAATGCGTTCAGAACGTCTTTCTGAGTTTTGGGGCCGGGATATGTACCTGGGCGCGCATATTTTGCTCCCCAAAGGATTTGAAGAACATCCCGAGGCCCGGTACCCCCTTATGGTATTCCAGGGACATTTTCCCGCTGACTTCGGGGGTTTCCGGACTTCTCCCCCCGATCCGGGGCTCGAACCTGAATACTCCGAACGGTTTGGGGTGGAAGGCTATAATATTATTCAGCAACAAGAAGCTTACGACTTTTACCAGCGCTGGAATTCGCCTGACTATCCCCGTTTCCTGATTATCGAAATCCAGCACCCCACCCCGTATTACGACGACTCCTATGCGGTGAATTCGGCCAGTCAGGGCCCTTATGGGGATGCTATTACCTATGAGCTTATTCCTTATATAGAGGAACAATTCCGGGGAATTGGAGCGGGTTGGTCCCGGTTCCTCTACGGCGGGTCTACCGGAGGCTGGGAGGCTCTCGCGGTTCAGGTGAAATACCCCGAGGAGTACAACGGGTGCTTTGCAGCCTGTCCGGACCCTATAGACTTCAGGGCGTATTGCCTCACCAATATTTATGAGGATTCGAATGCCTACCGGACGGAAAGCGCTCACAAACCCGTGGAAGTTCCGGCCCACCGGGATTATTTAGGCAATATACAGAGTACGGTCCGGGAGAATAACCTGCTGGAATTGGTCCTGGGCGATAAAAGCAGGTCGGGCCAGCAATGGGACATCTGGGAGGCGACGTATTCACCCCAGGGGACAGAAGGGTATCCGGAGCGGATCTGGGACAAGCGTACCGGGGACATCAATCCCGAAGTGGCAGAATACTGGCGTGAAAATTATGACCTCAGATATATTCTTGAGCGGGATTGGGAAAAACTCGGTCCAGAGCTCAGGGGCAAAATCCATATTTACTGCGGGGATATGGATAACTATTACTTGAACAATGCCGTATATCTCATGGAGGATTTTCTGGAAGGCACCACGGATCCCTATTATGAAGGCGAAGTGCTTTATGGAGACCGGGCCGAACATTGCTGGAACGGGGATCCTGAGCAGCCCAATCATATCAGCCGGCTGAGGTACAACAGTATGTATGTCCCCAAAATTATGGCCCGTATAGCTAAATCGGCACCTGAGGGGGCGGATTTGACAAGTTGGAGGTATCGGTAACACGATTAGAAAACATGAGAAATGAAGCCAAGAACGAATAAATTTGCCTGGGTTGCTTTTGGAATGCTGGCTATAGCTATTGGGTTTTATCCCCTTTTGTATATCCTCGGGGGACGTGATATGGGACTCCTGGCGACCAAACCTGAGGAGATTCTCAGCAGTCTACCCTGGAATATCGCGTTTTACGGCCATATTGTTTTTGGAGGTATTGCCCTCCTGGTGGGATGGACGCAATTCAGCAGGGAACTCCGTCGAAAATACCTTAAAACCCACAGGAATCTGGGAAAGGTATATGTAAGCGCTGCCCTGATCAGTGCCGCCTGCGGAATCTATTTGTCATTTTATGCTACGGGGGGCTGGATCACCGGCCTTGGATTTTTTCTTTTGGGGCTTTTTTGGATCTTTTTTACAGTCCGGGCCTATACGGCCATCCGGGCAGGTGACCTGACCGGCCATGAGGGATATATGATCTACAGCTATGCGGCCTGTTTCGCTGCGGTTTCCCTGCGGATTTGGATGCCGATACTCATATTGATTTTTGGGGATTTCCTGACTGCCTACAGAATTGTCGCCTGGCTCTGCTGGGTGCCCAACCTGATATTTGCTTTTTACTGGGTCCGAGGTCGTGGCCTTCAACTGGGATAGCGGGATGCAGGAGGAGCGTTTTGTAACGGTTCGCACGGATTACGGGAATCCGGATTTCAGGGCCCTGGTGGAAAAGCTGGATGCAGAACTCAGTTTGAGGGACGGACCAGATCACGGCTTCTATCACCAGTTTAACAGAATTGAAGGCTTAGATCAGGTCGTCGTGGCCTATGTTGGAGGTATTTCTGTGGCATGTGGGGCGATTAAACCCTTTGAAGCTGATAGTATGGAGATCAAGCGGATGTTTGTACTTCCGGAATACCGCGGGCAGGGCGCCGCTCAAAAAGTTATCCAGGCCCTCGAAGTGTGGGCTTGGGAATCAGGCGCCACCCGATGTGTGCTGGAAACGGGGAAGCGCCAGCCAGAGGCTATTGCCTTTTACAGAAAATCCGGCTATGATCCAATGGAGAACTACGGGCCTTATCGCGGCATTGAGAACAGTCTTTGTTTTGAGAAGCGCTTTAAAGAAGGATAATGTACTTTGGGGATTTTAATCAAGGGAAAGCATGACAAAAAAACGTTTACTTGCACAGGCCCTGATGGGCGGGGTGTTCTATTTTGGGATTTCACTTGTGCTCGAAAAGGATTACTCAGGGGAGACGATGCGTACTGAAGGGGCTGAAGCCCTGATCTTTGCCGTTGTCTACGGAGTAGGGTTGTGGGCCTACTATAAATTTATAAAGAAATAAGTGTGGCTATTTGGCGAACAGCTGATCGATATTGCGGAATGCCTTAAATTCCAGGGCATTGCCCGCGGGGTCCAGAAAAAATAAAGTTGCCTGTTCACCTGCCTCACCTTCGAACCGAATATAGGGTTCGATTACGAATTCAATACCTTTTTCCTGTAACTGAGCCGAAAATGATTCGAAGGTCTCCCAGGGTAAAACCACCCCATAGTGCGGAACCGGAACATTTTTACCATCTACCGTATTGGTGTGCAGGGCTTCTTCCGATTTGGGTTTGTAATGGATGACCAACTGGTGTCCGAATAAGTTAAAATCCACCCAGTGTTCGCTGCTTCGACCCTCTTCACAGCCCAGGATTTCCCTGTAAAATGTCCGGCATTCCTCTAGATTGTGTACGGGAATGGCAATGTGGAAAGGAGAGATATTTTGCATACGAAATACGACTTTTTAGGTTCGTAAAAATACAAAATACACCGGGTTCCAATAGGGGCTGCGAGCTTAGTTTTTGAGGAAATCCACAATTTGTTTGTTCACCCCGTCCTGATGCATGGAATGTCCCAGGCCTTCGGTTGGGATCAGCACACTGTTTTCCCAGGCTTCATGTACTTTTTCAGAGGCGTGAAAAGGGGCGATCCGGTCTAACTTGTCATGGAGGATAAGGCCTTTTTTTGGATTGCCCCTGATAAATTCCGCGGTGGCAAATTCATGGATATGGTATCCGAATTCTTTGTAAACCATAGTGTCAAATGCGCGAAGTACCCGATCGTTAAAGCCGAGCATTTGCTGGTAGGACCTGGCAATTGCCTCGAATTCAGAAGGAGATCCAATGGTGACTACTTTTTCTACGGATTCATTCGGATGTCTGTGCGCGTGGTACAGGGCGGCCATTCCACCCATAGAATGCCCGATGATGTATTGGGGTTTAAACTGCCTGACCATATACTCCACACACTCCCCGTACAGGGGTACATGGAGAATTTTTCCAGTGGAATAGCCGTGTGCAGGGGCATCGAAAGCAATAATGTGGAATTGGGCAGCCCGGAGTTCCCCGATGAGTTTGCGCCACCGGAAGGTATTGCTCTCCCATCCGTGTACCAGTAAAACACGGGGTCCTGAGCCTTCCCATTGGTACGTCTGTATCTTGTACCCTGCGACCATTTCGGTGCTGTGACGCGCTTCATCCAGGTACTCCTGTTGTTCGGGTTTTACCCTTCCATCCCTGACTTTTACGAAGGTGTCATACGCCAGTTTCCCGGCCCGGGGCGGGCTGAAAAAAGCGACCAGGTTAAACCATTTCCCGTAAGATGTGGCCAGCAGGTTCTTTAGAAGTACACTTAACCTATTCATGCCCTAACTCAGTTTCAGAACTTAACATTCATCAATAATAGGGGTTCCTGGGAAAGATTCTATTCCCACCCGACCATCAGGTACTTTACGCGCGCCTCTTCCGGAATCTGAAGCGCCTCAACGGCTGCCCCGGAGTACTTCAGTGCACCGGGAAGTTCTTCCCTTGAAATGGTGAAATACATCGGATGCTCCTTGAGCAGGACCAACACATTGTTCAGGGAGCTGACTACTTTTCGGACCTCATAGGCTTGCCCGATTTCGCCGTAGGTGGCCTCCAGCCCGATTCCCTCCACTGTTTTATACCTCGGATCGTGGACCCAAACAGATTCTATGGTACGTGTGGTATCCTGCGAAGGTGTTAGGGTAAGCAAATGAGCTCCCCCCTTTTCATAGACTTCAATCTTCCGATTGCCGCCCATATCCAGCCGGGTTGTATCGCGGACCAGGGAATCTGCCTCAAAAAGGGCTTCCAGGTCCGAAACCTTATGGGTTTTCATGAGCTTTCCGACCCGGTCTTTTTCAATAAGAAAGGGATCTTCCTTCTCAGGGGCGCATTGAACAAACAAAAAGACTGTACTGAGTACAAAGAGGTATTTTTTCATTTCTTAGAATTCGTATGGATTGTAGAATAACTTATTTGATCACCTTGTTTAAAATACCCATCACCCCGCGGATAAAGGTAGCACTGGTGAGGACTTTCACCAGGGGATCCTGACGTTGGGAACTCCTCCTCCGGGTACTTTTGGGCTTGGGTTTTTCCTGCTGCACATTGGCCTTTTCAATTTTTTCGGTCAGGATTTCATAGGCGCTTTCCCGGTCGACAACTTCATTGTAGGAAGCTGCGATTTCAGAGTTTTTTACCAGGGTATGAAGTTCTTTTTCCGTTAGGATATCCATCCGGCTCATGGGAGCCCGCATCAGGGTTGCGGCCAGGGGCGTCGGGCGTCCTTTTTCATCCAGGGCAGTGACCAGTGCCTCGCCAATACCCAGTCCTGTAAGGACCTCCTTGGTGTCGTAAAATTCTGAAATCGGATAGTTTTCGGCCGTCAGTTTTATGGCTTTCCGGTCGCGGGCAGTAAAGGCCCTGAGGGCGTGTTGTACTTTGAGTCCCAGTTGAGAGAGTACCTCATTGGGAATATCCGTGGGGTTCTGGGTGACGAAATAGATGCCCACTCCTTTTGATCGAATCAGTTTTACGATACTTTCGATTTGTTCCAGCAAGGCAGGGGAGGCTTCCTTAAAAATCAGATGTGCCTCATCGATAAATAAGACAAGTTCCGGTCTTTCGGTATCTCCCTGCTCCGGAAAGGTGCTGTAAATCTCGGCCAGTAAACTCAACATAAAAGTTGAAAAGAGTTTGGGCCGGTTCTGAATATCGGTCAGGCGGAGGATATTAATAAGTCCGCGCCCCTGGGAATCGATTCGGGTGAGGTCGTCGACGTCAAATGACTTCTCCCCAAAAAACAGGTCAGCTCCCTGTTGTTCCATCTCAATGACTTTTCTTAAAATCGTCCCGGTAGAAGCGGTGCTGATCCGGCCGTAGTCTTTTGAAAAAGCCTCTTTTCCTTCGGCAGTCGCGTATTGAAGTACTTTTTTAAAGTCCTTAAGGTCGAGCAGTGGGAGTTTATTGTCATCACAATATTTAAATATGACGGCTACAATACCCGCCTGGGTATCGGAAAGATCCAGAATTCGCGAAAGGAGTACAGGCCCGAATTCCGAGACAGTTGCCCGAAGCCGAACGCCTCCCTGTTCGGAGAGGGTGAGGATTTCTACCGGAAAGGCCTGAGGCTGGAAGGGTAAGCCAATTTGCTCGTGGCGGTCGTCTATTTTAGGATGGCCCGGGCTGGGTTGTGCCAGGCCACTCAGATCTCCTTTGAGATCCATCAGCAGGACGGGAACTCCCTGCTGTGAGAGGTTTTCTGCCAGGACCTGCAGGGATTTGGTTTTACCGGTACCCGTGGCCCCGGCGATCAGGCCATGGCGGTTCATTGTCTTAAGGGGCACCTTTACGAAAGCGCCTGTAAGGGCCTTTCCCTCTAGCATGGCTGCTCCCAGTGTAATGGAATCCCCTTTAAAGGAATATCCCTTTTCAATCTCGGAACGGAATTTTTCCTCCTGGCTCATCTTTTGAATTTTGCGTAAAAATAGCGGAATTCAACCGAATACTAAAGGACCCTTTTCTCAGGGATCCTATCGGGCTCACTGGCATAATTACTATCTTTGCCCCCATGGAAAAAGAGGCGGTTACCTCCAGGGTTGAACAAGGCTTGATGTTACCCCTTATGGAGGCCTTTTATACGATTCAGGGCGAGGGATTTCACAAGGGTACGGCGGCCTATTTTATCCGGGTGGGCGGATGTGATGTCGGTTGCCACTGGTGCGATGTAAAGGAGAGCTGGAATGCCGAGACGCATCCACCGACCGATATTCTGACCATTGCTGAGGACGCTTCGCGATACTCAGATACTATAGTAATCACCGGGGGCGAACCCCTGACCTGGGATATGGGCCCGCTCACAGAGGAATTGAAGCGCAGGGGTATGAAAATTCACATCGAAACCTCCGGAGCCTATCCTCTTACCGGTATTTGGGACTGGATTTGCCTTTCCCCAAAAAAGAACAAGCTGCCCGTAGAACCAAGTCCTTCGCGGGCAGACGAACTCAAGGTAATTGTTTACAATCGCCATGATTTGATTTTCGCCGAGGCCCAGGCAGAAGGTGTATCGGAAGACTGTTTGTTATACCTGCAACCTGAATGGAGTGTGCGGGAGAAAGTGACGCCTATGATTGTGGAGTACGTTATGAAAAATCCGAAGTGGCGGATTTCCCTTCAAACCCACAAGTATCTGAACATCCCCTGATCAGTCTTACGATCCCTGGGACAGTCCAGGTTTTTTCCTCCGGATAGAAATCCTTTTAATTGGGAGGCGTTATTACCTACCCCCGATGGCCTGAAGATCCCGAATGCATTCCGCATCGAGTGCGGGAAGTTCGGACAAGCCTTTGGCCGCTCGTTTTTCAAGTGCATTGAGGAGCCCGGAGCCAAATTCCAGTTCGGCCCGCATCAGGCAACCTTCGACATCGCAATGGTTCCGGGCCTCCGGGTCTTCATGGGGATTTACTTCGGCTGTGCCGAGATCCACCAACCCGAACAGGTGCCCGAATTCATGGATAAGGGCCGTACTCTCGACCTCAGTAACCGTGATCAGGGTACTTTTGGAGGCCAGTTCCCGGATCGTACT
>NZ_JBAVZJ010000409.1:0-4166 GCF_049588695.1 Robiginitalea sp. | reverse complement strand
GGATGGGACGGTGTTCGACAGTTCCTTTGAACGGAACGAACCCATTGAGTTTGCGCTGGGGACGGGTCAGGTGATTCCCGGATGGGATGAAGGCATTAGTTTACTCGGTGTGGGCGATAAGGCCCGCTTTATCATTCCTTCCGAACTTGCCTATGGATCCAGGGGAGCCGGCGGGGTTATTCCCCCGGATGCCATTCTGGTTTTCGACGTGAGTCTGGAAGGGGTTTCCTAAGCCCACTGATGTTATGGGCAATGAACACCTCGATTTTCTGCGATATCCCATCGGGCGGTTCGCGCCACCGGATTCAATTTCTGAGAAGGAACTAAAAGTTTGGATCGCAGCCCTGGAGGTCTTTCCCTCAAGGCTTTCCAACCTGGTTTGTGATCTTTCCGATGTGCAGTTGAATACCCCGTACCGCAACGGAGGCTGGACCGTGCGGCAGGTAGTCCACCATCTTTCCGACAGCCATCACAATTCCTATATGCGTTTTAAATGGGCCCTGACGGAAGACACACCCCAGATAAAAGTCTATGATGAAAAGGCCTGGGCTGCGCTTGAGGATAGCGTCTCAGGTCCGATCGACCTCTCCCTGGAACACCTGGAGGCGGTACATAAAAAACTTGTTTATTTATTACAACGTGTAGATAGAGCGGTTCTTAAAAAGGGATTTCTCCATCCGGAAAGCGGCTTTACCACCCTGGAGGAGAATGTTGGGAGATACGTCTGGCATGGCAATCACCACTATGCCCATATTGAGCGATTGCTCGAGGCCAGGGGCTGGACCGGCTGACTTCAGGAAACGGGCTTCCACTTAATGTTACACCCGATGCTGGGTTTTTGGTCGTGGGATAGTGGTCGTCCTTCAAGTAAGTCATCCAACGCCTTTCTCAGGTCTTCTCCGCTTACGGGAATATCGTTGCCGGGTCTGGAGGAATCCAACTGACCCCTGTAAACCAAAAGGTCTTTGGAGTCAAAGAGGTAGAAATCGGGGGTGCAGGCTGCCTGGTAGTCCAGGGCCGTTTGCTGTGTGGCGTCATAGAGGTACGGAAATGGATATCCTTCTTCCCGGGCGGTTTCCCGCATTTTTTCCGGGTGGTCCTCAGGATAATTTTCCACATCGTTGCTGGAGATTGCGATCATTCCGATCCCCATGGGTATATAGGTTCTGCCAAGGCGCACCAGTTCCGGGTTCACGTGTTTTACAAAAGGGCAGTGGTTGCAGATAAACATCACGATAGTGCCGTGTTTTCCTTTCAGATCGGCAAAAGACCGGGTTTTCCCGCTTGTGGTATCGGGTAATAAAAATTCCGGGGCTCGCGTACCGAGGGCGAGCATTGTACTTGGGGTTCGGGCCATTGCTCAACTGTTTATAGAATCCTAAAGGTATTAAATACTTGTAAATTCCTCCCAGACTGCCTATCTTCTCCTTTCATCGGCGTGCCCCGAACAGCTTCATTTGAACAAAAGACATACATATTCGTCCCTTTCAGTCGCTATTGAAGATCTTCAGTCCCGGGGATATAATGAGGACCTCAATTTCTGTGACGACGGTCTGGAGCACAAACGCACATCCTGTATTTATCCGGCAGAAGCGCTGGAGGTCATAGAATTTTACCGTTTTGAAGGAGCCAGTAACCCGGATGACAACTCCATCCTCTATGCCATTGAGACGTCAGACGGGCTGAAAGGACTCCTGGTGGATGCTTACGGTGCCTACTCCGGAAATATTCCCAGGGACATTGTCAACAAACTGAGGATTGACCATTGATTGGTCCATGTATGGAGACACAGATAGACCAGTTACGTATCAACTTTGACAATGAAGCGCTTTGGACGATGAACCTGGCCCTGGCCCTGGTGATGTTCGGAATTGCCCTTGAGATTAAACCCTCAGATTTCAGACAGATCCTCCGGAATCCCAAAGCTGTGCTCACAGGGGTCTGTTGCCAGTTTCTCTTGTTGCCGGCCCTTACTTTTTTCTTGGTCTGGTGGTGGGAACCCCAGCCGAGTTTTGCCCTTGGGATGATCCTGGTCGCCTCATGCCCGGGAGGGAATGTTTCAAATTTTATGTCACACCTCTGTGGTGGCAACACGGCCCTGTCTGTGAGCCTGACGGCAATAGCCACCCTACTTGCGGTCCTTATGACCCCTTTAAACTTGCAGTTTTGGGGCAGCCTTTATGAACCCTCTGCCGCCCTGCTCACCGATGTTGAGATTAACCTTTGGGAAATGGTACGATTGGTGGCCCTCTTATTGGGGCTTCCACTGATTGCAGGTATGGTGCTTGGACATCTCAAACCAAAACTCGCCAAACGGATGGCGAAAATATTCAAGATTGTTTCCCTGTTATTCTTTGTCTTTTTAATCTTTGTGGCACTTTACAATAACCGCGATATTTTTGTGGATTACGTGGGATTGGTCTTTACCCTGGTGTTCTTTCATAATATTTCCGCATTCCTACTCGGATACACTTCAGGTCGGGTGATGAGACTGCCTTTCCGGGATGTAAAAAGCATCACCATAGAGACCGGTATACAGAACTCGGGTCTGGGTTTACTGCTGATTTTTACCTTTTTTGAAGGTCTCGGCGGGATGGCCCTCCTGGCTGCTTTCTGGGGCATATGGCATTTGGTATCCGGTTTGGCACTCTCTGCCCTTTGGGGAGGTATTCCCGTGCGGAAGGAATCTGTCTTATGAAATGAGCCATAATAATTCTCAATACCAACCGGGATGGTTATTGGCGAATTACATCTGACCTATTAAAACCAATAAAATAAACAGATGAAAACCGTCTTTTATCTCGCTTTTAAGAGGCTTATCCGGACAGGATTTCAATGCTACTACAAAGAAATCCGAATGACGCATATGGAGCGCGTTCCCCCGGACCGGGCGGTCATGCTCCTTCCGAATCATCAGAATGCGCTGATGGACCCCTTGCTTTATGCCGCATTCGCAAAGGGCAAACCCTATTTCCTGACACGGTCTGATGTCTTTGGAAATAGGGTGTTGAAATGGATCTTTCAGGGCCTCCGGATGATGCCCATTTACCGCCTGCGTGACGGGCGGGAAACCCTTTCCAAAAACCAGGCCGTCTTTGAGCGCTGTGCCTATCTTTTTTCTGAAGGTGAACAACTCCTTCTATTCCCGGAGGCCAACCACAACCTCAGGAGACAGGTCCGTCCTTTAAGTAAGGGGTTTACGCGTATTATTTCCAAGAGTTATGAAAGCAATCCCAACCGGGAAATCACCATAGTGCCTGTGGGCATGAATTACCAAAATGCTGCACAATTCCCGGATCGGGTGGCCCTGTGCTTTGGGGAGCCGTTTCCCACGCGCAGCTATTGGTCTGAGGACAATCGGGAACTGGATTTTAGCGCTTTAAGGGATCGCACCCATCAGGCCATCACCCGGGTAACCACACATATTCCGGTGAACATGGATTATGAATTGTGGGAGCAGCGGCTTGAGGAGAACCATACAGATTTTCTGGATCCCATCCCTGTCAACGCGTTAATTGCAAAAGGTAAATTGCCTGAGCCGAAGTCTTTTCAATCCACACGAGGGTCGAGACGGGTTTGGGATGTATTTTTCCGGGCGGTTAATGCACCCGTTTGGCTGCCCTGGCACTACATTGTGGGGAAGAAGGTACCGGAACCGGAATTCGCCAGTACTTTCCGTTTTTTATACTGCCTGCTGGCTTTTCCGATATTCTATCTTATCCTGGCAGGATTCCTCTTATTCTTTCTTCCCCCGTTTGCTGTTTTAAGTATCCTCGGACTGCTTTTTTTACATAATTTGGCATACGTTAAATTTCGATAGGGATCGCCGGGGAACCCTACATGATATGTCCAAAGAATACGGCATTCATAAGGAGTTTGTTGGTCCCATACCAAAAAGCCCTGAAATTTGTATTATCGGTAAAAAGGATAACCCTTCCCCGGTTGTGCCTCCCGATTTTTAAAGGAACACTTCCCGATATTTTTTTCGCATTTTCTTCTGAAATATATCCGCTCAACAAAGGGTTTTCGGTGTATTGGATGGGATTCTCATAGCTGTTACTGGCGGGTTCCAGGTAGATATTGGTATTTCTGAAGAGTGGTAGCCTGTCGTTTCTATATCCAAAATTGATGGGATGCGAGCGATCGGTCCGGGCTTCAAAAATCGC
>NZ_JBAVZJ010000408.1:0-8306 GCF_049588695.1 Robiginitalea sp. | reverse complement strand
ATCCAAATATCGGTCCAGGGTCGTCTCGGCTGAGGACCTTGCCGTGTCCTGGATTGAAACGCGGACGGAAAGGGAAATGGTCCTCATGTCCCATTTGGTCAATATTACCCATAATATTATCGCAGAGGCCTTTTCCACCAGCGTTATCACCCCAGGAGTTACGACGACTTCAGAAGTGGAGTGGTGGATGCGGGAAAAAGTTACCTCCCTGGGTCTTGAAACGTGGTTTCATCCAACGGTTGATATACAACGCAGTGCCGATCGGTTGGAGGGACATTTGTATTCCTTCTCGGACCGGCCGGAAGGTATGGTGATCCTTCCGGGAGACCTGTTGCATTGTGATTTTGGGATTACCTATCTGCGATTGAACACGGATTGTCAGCAACTGGCCTACGTTTTAAAGCCGGGGGAAACTGAAGCCCCCCAATTCCTGAGAAAAGCCCTGTCTGATGGCAATCGGGTACAGGACCTGCTCACCGGCAATATGAAAACCGGACAAACCGGTAATGCAATCCTCGCGAACTCCCTCGCCCAGGGCAGGAAGGAAGGATTAAAACCGGCCATCTACACGCATCCCCTGGGGACTTATGGACATTCTGCGGGTACTACTATCGGGATGTGGGATGCACAGAACGGGGTAAAGACAAAAGATGGCAGCGCATATCCACTACACCCGAATACGGTTTATGCCATAGAACTCAATACTACGGTAACCCTGCCTGAATGGAAACGGGACATCCGGATTATGCTGGAAGAAGCAGGATTTTACGGGCCTGATGGTTTCCGCTATGTCAATGGGCGGCAGACAGAATTACACCTTATTCCCCGATAAGGAAAAAAACCATAGAATCGGCAGATTTTTTGATTCAGGATTTGAATCTAAAAGTGTTCCGTACTCGTTTTTTGAGTTGATATCGTCCATTTTCGAATGCGTGGTGGACTGCTGGGGTCAAAAAACATTGTAAAACGACTTCCTTTTAATTTTTTTAACATTTAAAGGCTTATCTTTAAGGTAGTTAAAACATTTGCTATGAAAAAATTCTGGATATTACTCATGTTAATCGGCCCGCTGGCAATGGCCCAGCAAACACAGAAAACCATTCGAGGCACGGTTTCAGACGGAAGGGCACCCCTTTCTGATGTCGCTATAACGGTCGAAGGGGGAGGTCCTTCAACCTTTACAGATGCTTCAGGAGCGTATAGCATATCCGCGAGCCCCGGGGATGTAGTGAGTTATACCTATCAGGGCATGAAACCGCTGCGAATTCGGGTAGAGGATGTGACCCGAATTCTGAGTCCTACCATGGTTTTGGATGTAGCTGAACTCGAAGAGGTTGTCGTTGTTGGCAGCAACCGGAAGAGCCAGCGAGATCTGGCCCGTGAATACGTGATTAACGAACGCCTGATCCGCACTGCCTATGGGATTTTAAATGCTGATACCGCTCCCGGTAATATCCGGTTTATGAATCAAGATGATATCAGTCCGATTTATCTGTGTATCCTGGACTTGCTTCGCAATCGTTTCTCCGGAGTCCGTGTTGTAGGTGACTGTTCAGGGGGTGGGGCACTTCCTGTCACTGGTCAGCTAACCAATATTCAGGGCGTGGCTCAATCGGATGCAGATTCCTTCAGTGAGTTTGAGGATTTGGCCCCCCAAAGGGTTTTTATTCGGGGGACCTCTTCCATATTTAATCAAAGAGCAGCGCTCTTCGATGTCGATGGACAAATCTTTCTAGACCCACCCATATGGCTGGATATCAATCAGATCAAAAGACTGGCTATCCTGAATAATTTTGCCACAACAACCCAATATGGAAATCTGGGTGCAGGTGGGGTCATCGTTATAAACACTTTAGCCGGCAGTCCCAAAGGAGGTCAACTCAAGGATTTTGCGCGGTTGCGGAATAATTTTGAAATGGGGCCAATCCTTTCGAGAGCCGATGTCGAAGCGGGTGAGCCTACGTATTATCAGGAACTGAAAGCCGCCACTTCAGCTGTGGAAGCTAAGGCCGTATATGAAAAATACGCTTCCCGCTATGGCAGTTCACCGTATTTTGTAATGGACACCTACCGCCATTTTTATGAGGAAAGGGGAGATCAGGTTTTTGCAGATGAAATCATCAGTTCCCATAATTATATATTTAACAGGAATCCCGTCAATACGAAAGCACTGGCATACATGTACGAAAGTCAGTCCCGGATCGATAAGGCTCATGATGCCTATAAGGAGGTTATGAGGATGCGTCCCAATTATGGGCAGTCTTATATGGATCTGGCGAACAGCTACCGTGATTTGGGTCGATATGATAATGCTGCTGCCCAATACAAGAGGTACGATTACCTGGTGGATGAAAACCTGATTCCGGTGGATACTGCAGATTTTGTCCCCATACTGAATAGGGAGTATAACAACCTTTTATTCCTGCACCAGGCGGGTATCGTCAGTGCATCCAACAGGGAATCTCTGTATGTGGAGGAGGAAACATTTCAGGGGACCCGACTCGTCTTTGAATGGAATGATGGAGAGGCAGAATTCGATTTACAATTCGTGAACCCGGAAAACCAGTACCATATTTGGAAGCATTCCCTCGCCAGCGACGCGGATCGGATTATGCGGGAAAAAGAAATAGGGTTTAATACCGAAGAATTTCTTATCGACAGTTCCCTGCCCGGAACCTGGGAGGTCAATGCGCGCTATTACGGCAATAAAAGTCTGTCCCCTACATATGTAAAGGTTACCATTTACGACAATTACGGAACGCGTTCACAACGTAAAGAAGTCCGCGTATTCAAGCTGAGCCTTAAGGATGCCAATCAGCGTTTGTTTACCCTGTCTAAGGGTGCTACCGTTGCGTTAAACTAAGGCTAACTACCAGCTCTGGCCATTATGGGGTACCTTGAGCCTTATCCATTGCAAAGGGTAGCTTTTGGAGATTGGAGCACACAAACTCATTAACATAAATATTATTTATGAATTTCCTTACACATATATATAATAATATATGATAGGTTTTATGTAAATTACATTAAAAATCAATTCGCTATGATCCGGATTAAACTCACTTTTACCCTCTCTTTTTTAATGGTAGGCCTGGGTCTTATGGCTCAGGAAATGCGCACAGTTCGGGGCAGTGTCACCGATGGTACAAACCCTATGAAGGATGTTGTAATCGCCGTCCAGGGCAAACAGGACCGGCGGACCTTTTCGGATGAGGACGGTAAATACGAAATTCAGGCCGAGGTAGGAGATTTCCTGGAGTATTCCTACACAGGTATGAAAGATTACCTGGTGCGCGTGGAGGAAGTAACTCGGTATATGAACCTCATAATGATTCCGGATGTGGAGGAACTCGATGAGGTAACCGTTACTGAGAGCCGGCGTAAATCCCAGCAGGATTTAGCCATAGAATACGCCGGTAATCCCAGGATTTTAAAAACTGCCTTTGGTTACCTCGATGCCGATACGGCACCGGCCCAGGTCCGGATGCTGGACCAAAGGACGATCCTACCTGTGGCAATCTGCATTTTGGACGTGATCCGGAATCGGTTTCCGGGAATTACCACCACTGGAAATTGCCAGGAAGGCGGGGCAGTTATCTTCAGAGGAGGTGGATCCATTAGCAATCAGCGTGTTGGGATTTTTGATGTCGACGGCCTGGTCTTACAACAGGCCCCTATTTGGATTGATGTCAATCAAATCAAGCGAATGGCACTGATCTCTTCTGTTGCGTATACAGCCCGATATGGAGCTGTGGGTAGTGGTGGTGTTATCGTAATCAATACAATTTCCGGGAATCCGCAGCAGAATAAAATAGTGGATCAGGCTCGTCTTAGGAACAACTATGTGAAAGAACCCGCACTGGATGGTACAGGGGTAGCCTATAGCGAACCAAGTTATATGTCGGCCTTGCGGGAAGCGAATTCTTTTGAGGACGCACAGACGGTATATGCCCGATATGAATCCCAATACCGCAGTTCTGCTTATTTCTATTTGGATGCCTACAAGCATTTTTACCAGACCCTGGGTGAAACGGAATTCGCCGACAAGATAATAAGGGAGAATAACCGGGTTTTTGAAAAAAATGCCTCCATGCTGAAGGCATTGGCATACTCCTTTCAGGAACAGGAAAGGTTTCAGAAAGCCCTGGAAGCCTTTAAAGAAGTCTTTATTATGCGTCCCAATTACAGCCAGTCCTATCAGGATTTGGCCCTCGCGTACCGGGATGCAAAGGCTTATGACAAGGCCGCTGCCATCTACGCCCGATATAAATACCTGGTGGATGAAAACTTTTTATTACCCTCTGAGGATTTTTCAAAAATCATTCAACATGAAAGTGATAATTTATTGAAACTACACGCCTCCCAAATCGGGGCGAATGCCAGGAAGCTCGTCTCAGATCCCTTTGTTCAGAATACGACCCGTGTGGTTGTGGAATGGAATGAGACAGAGGCGGAGTTCGAACTGCAGTTTGTAAACCCAGAAGGTCAATACCACAATTGGAAGCACACTTATATCGATAATGAAGATCGGATAATCGATGAAAAGATGACGGGCTATTCCATGGAGGAACACATTATTGACAGTGCTTTACCGGGCTTGTGGGAGGTCAATGTGAAATACCAAGGGAATAAGAGTCTTACCCCCACTTATCTCAAGGTAACCACCTACTACAATTACGGGGAACGCGATCAGACAAAACAGGTGAATACCTTTAAACTTACCCTTAGAAACAACTGGCAGAAATTACTCTCGATCAACAATCCGGGAGTGAGCCGCGTTCGCTAGATAATGAAGTTTCTACTTTGCAATGTACTACTGTTTGTAGTACTCCCGTTGCAAGCTCAATTGGCTTATAGCGGGAGTGTGTTGGACGCTGCCACGGGTGCCCCTGTTCCGTATGTAAATATTGGCGTGGTAGACAGGGCCATTGGTACTGTGAGTGATGAGGACGGTAATTTTCTGCTCGAATTCAGGCGGGAGGAAGTGGGCCCCGCCGATGTCCTTCGGATTTCCAGCCTTGGATATGAAGCCACGGAAATACCGCTTTCCACGCTTGAACAAACCACAAAACATTTTACATTTCGCCTCAATCCCGCCCCGATAGGCCTGGACGAAGTTATCGTGTCTACAGCCGAACTCTTTGAAGTGGAGGAGGAAGTCGGATATACGAATATGATGGGCAGGGGGATCGGATATTGGAAGGACAGCGTGGCCCTCGGTGGAGAGCTCGGCTCCCGGATTCGGGTAGATAAGGGACTCAGGAGGCTAAACGCACTGTTTTTTCAGGTACTGGACAACCCTTCAGACAGCGTGCAACTTCGGGTGAATATTTACAAAACCGATATCAAATCGACCTACCCGGGTACGAATGCCAATAAAAGTGGCAAGGGTATTTTACATACCCTGAGAAAGGGTGAAAACCTTGTGGTCATTGATTTGAGTGCGGCGGAGTTGTGGGTAAGCGATGACTTTATCGTTGCCCTGGAATTGCTTGGGGTCTACGGCACAGAGCGCGTGGGTTTAAGCCTTCCTGCCGGTTCATCTTCCGGGGGTGAGTCTTTTAGAAGATATGCCAGCCAGTCCAGATGGGAACGCCTGGAGGGATCCGTGATGGGATTCAGCATACAGAGTACCTTGTATACCGACAACCCCCGTAGACTCCCCAAGGCCAGGATTGTTCGAAAACAGGAAAAGAATGAAACTGAAATCTCCGGATATGTTTTTCATGCAGGCAATCCACTCAAAGAAGCTACCATCAGGAATTACACGCGAAATGAAAGTGTAAAGTCGGATAAATGGGGGCGCTATACCACCCGGATTTCGAAGGGAGATATCCTCTCCGTCTCTTATCCGGGCCTGTTGGAAATTGTCGTGGAGGTAGAGGAACCCCGGAACTTTAATTTCCAATTGAAGCGCAATTAACCACCAAACATGGAGATACCCATCCCAGAAAGGCATCCGGCAGATATTTAATGAAATGGGTTTTTTCCATAGTGTTTTTGTTACTAAGCCCCTCCCTTGAGGCTCAACTTGCCTTTCTCGGACAGGTGGTTGATGCTGAGACCGGGAAACCAATCCCCTTTGTGAATATTGGAGTGGTAAACCGGGGCATTGGTACGGTCAGCAATGAGGAAGGGGACTTCTTACTGCAGTTCAGGCGGCATGAAGTTCAGCCAGGTGATATTTTGCGTATTTCCTCACTGGGCTATGTGCCGACGGAAGTTCCGTTATCCCGGTTAAAACAGTCTACACAAGAGTTTATTTTCCGGTTGCAGCCCACCGCTATAGACCTGGATGAAGTTATAGTATCTACTGCAGAACTATTTGAGGTAGAAGAGGAGGTGGGATACCCAAACCTCGCTGGTCAGGGGATCGGATATTGGAAGGACAGTATCGCCCTGGGCGGGGAACTGGGTTCCCGAATTCGGGTTGATAAGGGGCTTAGGCGCCTGAAAGCCCTGTTTTTTCAAGTCATGGATAATCCTTCAGACAGTATTCAGCTCCGGGTAAATATATATGACGTCAATAAAAAGAGGGCCTTGCCCGGACAGAATTTAAATTCAACTGGCCGAAGTATTCTCTATACCCTGCGATATGGGGAAGTATTCACGCTTATCGATCTCAATCCCTTTGATATATGGGTGCGTGACGACTTTATCGTCACCCTGGAATTATTGGGGGTGTATGGAACGGATAAGATAGGATTAAGCCTCCCTGCAGCCCGAAAGAGTTCAGGCCGTTCTTTTCGTCGCTATGCCAGCCAGGACGTGTGGGAAAGAATAGACGAGGCAGTGGTGGGCCTTACCCTGCAGACCACCTTATTTACCGATAATAAGCGCAAAATTCCGAAACCCCGTGAGCTTCGCAGACGACAAAGGCGGGAGCGCGAAATTTCAGGTCAGGTATTTTATGAGAGCCCAAGTGTGGTAAATCTGAGAGCCGGGAGGCAATCTCCTCTGAAAGGAGCAACCATTATCAATTATACCCGAAATGAAGTAGTTACTACGGATCGATGGGGACGGTATAAAATGAGTGTGAACAAAGGGGATAAGCTCGTGGTCAAATATCCGGGAATGTTCCAGATCGCCATTGTCGTTGTCGATTTTCAGAACCTGAATTTCCAATTGCATCGGGAAAAAGAGTTGCCCATGCGATGGAATGAAAACTGAAATGTCCTACACCTGCAATACACCCATATTAAAAGGTTTTTCAATCGGGGCATGATCTGCGGCTTCAATCCCCGTGGATATCCATTGCCGGGTGTGCAGGGGATCTATAATAGCATCGGTCCACAGCCGGGCTGCAGCGTAATACGGCGATATTTGGGTGTCGTATTTCTGTTTAATCTTTTCGTACAGGACGGCTTCCTTATCCTTGTCAAAGGATTCTCCGGACTTCTCCAGCCTGGCTTTTTCGATTTGCAGCAGAACTTTAGCGGCTGAATTCCCGCTCATGACCGCCAGGTTGGCACTGGGCCAGGCAAATATCAAACGCGGGTCGTAGGCTTTTCCACACATGGCGTAGTTTCCGGCGCCGTAGCTGTTTCCGATCACTACGGTAAATTTCGGAACCACGGAGTTGGCCACGGCATTGACCATTTTTGCCCCATCTTTAATAATCCCCCCGTGTTCACTTTGGCTTCCCACCATAAAGCCGGTCACATCCTGCAGGAAAACCAGGGGAATCTTTTTTTGATTGCAATTGGCGATAAACCGCGCAGCCTTATCTGCTGAATCCGAGTAGATAACCCCCCCGAATTGCATTTCTCCTTTTTGGGTCTTCACCACCCGCCTCTGGTTGGCCACAATACCGACAGCCCAGCCATCGATGCGCGCATATCCTGTCAATAGCGTTTTTCCATAGCCTTCCTTGTACTGTTCAAACGAACCGTCGTCCACCAGGCGCTCAATGATTTCGACCATATCGTATTGTTCGGATCGGGAACCCGGCAACAGGCCGTAGATTTCTTTGGGATCCTTGGCGGGGTTTACAGATTTCACCCGGTTGTAACCCGCCCGGGGAAAGGCCCCCATTTTATCGATAAGGTTTTTGATGCGATCCAGGGCGTCTTTATCGTCTTTGGCCTTATAGTCTGTAACCCCGCTGATTTCACAATGCGTGGTGGCCCCTCCAAGGGTCTGGTTGTCGACACTTTCCCCTATGGCCGCTTTCACCAAATAACTTCCCGCCAGAAAAATACTACCCGTCTTGTCTACAATCAGGGCTTCATCGCTCATAATGGGAAGGTAAGCCCCACCGGCGACACAGCTCCCCATCACGGCGGCTATCTGTGGAATTCCGCGAC
>NZ_JBAVZJ010000407.1:0-2306 GCF_049588695.1 Robiginitalea sp. | reverse complement strand
GGATGGTTCCGGAATAGTGGTGTTTACAGCCACAGCCGACAATGCACTGAACTATAAGTACTTTTTCAGCGACGGTACCACGGCATTTTCCAACGGGGAGCCGGTAACCAAGAGGTTTACCCAAACTGGCCTTAACACCTATACGGTTACCGTTACTGCCACTGGAACGGGTGGGCTCACCAGTTCTACCTTACTGGAAGTTGAGGTACAGAGTGATTTCTCAGACCCCGAAACCTTACAATTCCTAACAGGGGGTTCCAGCAAAACCTGGTATCTGGATGTTGCCCAGCCCGGACATTTGGGCGTTGGTCTTACCCGGGATATCCGGCCAGACGCCTATTGGTTTGCCACGGAATTCAATGCTGCTCCTAACCTTTTCTGTGAGAATCCAAACGCCAGTTGTTTCTGTGATGATGAGATGACCTTTACCCTGAATTCGAGCGGACAAATCATCTTTGAGTTGGATAATAAAGGAGCTACTTTTTTCAATGGCGCGAATTCAGAAGCCGGCGGAGGATCCGGTAGCGGGGATGATATCTGTCTGGAATTCGATACCAGCGGGGAATCCATAGTAAATTTAGCACCCTCAGAAAATGACCTTCCGCCTTCAGAGACTACGGGTACGGTCATGAATTTGTCTGGAGGAGGTTTCCTGATGTATTACAACGGGGCTTTCTCCTATGAAGTACTTTCTATATCGGAGAATACCCTTTATGTCCGTTCCCTGGATGGCGTTAATCCCGTGCTTGCATGGTACCTCAAGTTTACGACCACCCCTCCGGGAGAATCTCCCGGGAACGATTTCGATACCCTGGTCTTCGAAGAGGAATTCAACGTTGATGGGGCTCCTGATGCCTCTGTTTGGAATTACGATATCGGTACGGGGGACAACGGATGGGGCAACGGTGAAGCCCAGTATTACACCGATCGTCCTGAAAATATAACCGTGGAAGATGGATTTTTGAAGATTACGGCAAGGGCCGAGGCATTCGAGGGGAGTTCCTATACCTCTTCCCGGATCCAATCCTATCAGAAATTCGAATTCCAGTATGGAAAAGTAGAGGTGCGAGCCAAACTCCCTGCCGGGGGGGGTACCTGGCCGGCCATATGGATGTTGGGGGCCGATTTTGAAACGAATGAATGGCCGGCCGCCGGGGAGATCGATATTATGGAACATGTGGGCAACCAGCAGAATACCATCTTTGGTTCCACCCATGATCCGGACAATTTCGCTGGGAATTCCCGCAGTGTCACTACCGTGGTGGAGGGGGCTTCCGATGATTTTCACGTCTATGGGATCGAGTGGACGGAGGAAAGAATAACGTTTAGCGTAGACGGAGAGAACTACGGCGCCCTCGAGAACAACGCAAGCCTGCCCTTCAACAAGGACTTTTTTATGATCCTGAATGTGGCCATGGGGGGTAATTTTGGAGGTGAGATCGACCCTGCCTTTACGGAGTCTACGATGGAGGTAGACTACATCCGGGTGTACCAATAAAAAATTATGTACCTTCCTGAAGTTGATACGAGCGATTCCCTTTCTTTATTCCAGAAAGGGGATCGCCTTTGTTTCAAAGAGGCGGGAAGAAGCCCCGCCCTATAGATCCAACCCAACCAAAATATACCTTTATGGAAACCACTACCGTCGTCAAGATGAACAAGTCCTACACGACCCTGATCAGCCTTATCGTCGCCCTCGGGGGGTTTCTGCTCGGTTTTGACAGTGCTGTTATTTCTGGCGCAGTAAAAGGCATCACTATTTATTTTGAAATGTCCGATGCTATGCTGGGCTTTGCTGTCGGCTGTGTCATTTTTGGTGCCATGGCCGGAAATTTGATGGCTGGGCCCATGGCCGATCGTTTTGGCAGGAAGGCAGTGCTAATTGTGGTGGCAGCGCTTTTTGCCGTCTCTGCTACCTGGTCGGCACTTGCCACGGGCTACACGGAGTTCATTATTGCCCGGATCATTGGGGGAGTTGGCATAGGGGGCGCCATCCTTATTGCACCCATCTATATTGCCGAAATCGCCCCGCCCAAATTAAGGGGTAGCCTGGTTTCCTTTAACCAGTTGAATATTGTGATCGGGATATCAGTAGCCTATTTTTCCAATTATTTCCTGGTCGATTCCGGATCGGATAGCTGGCGGTGGATGCTCGGGGTAGAAGCGATCCCGGCAATCATTTATTTTTTGGCCCTATTTACGGTACCCAAAAGCCCCCGCTGGCTAATACTGAAATTCAATAAGGTAAAGCTTGCCCGGAAGATCCTCGTGCGTATTGGGGGGGAAGCCTACGCGGAATACACTAT
>NZ_JBAVZJ010000406.1:0-5525 GCF_049588695.1 Robiginitalea sp. | reverse complement strand
GAACCCAGTACCACAAATATGGAGATGATAAACAGGGTCTTTGGTTTTCGGAAGCCCCTGAATATTGTCAACAGGGCGGGTAATAGCAACCCAAAAACCGAGACCAGCCAGAAGGGCAGGGCATAATCCCCCTCCATCAAGGTCTGCAAATGCTCCGATTCAGCCTTTTTAGATGTAAAAAGTGGTACTACATATTCATTTATATTAAAATAAAGGTAGAGTATCAGGGCCAGATTTAACAGCTTGCCCATTTTGTCAAAGTGGAAATCGGTAATGTATTCCTGGAGTTTTTTGTTTCTCCGGACGATATAAGTTACGGCAACCAGGCTTCCGATCCCTGATACCATGGCCCCGGAAATAAAATAGGGCGCAAAATTGGAACTGTCCCAACCCACCCGGTAGGTGGTCGAGAACAGGTAGGCGTCAATGGTCTCCAGTATCAGCCCCAGAGGGATGATCAACAGGGCCAGCAGGTGGGTGCTTTTTTTCTGAAGCTCGATTTGTTTTGCAGCCCAGTTCCACTTCAGGGCAAAGAACCCGTAGATCTTGCTCAGGCGGGGTTTGGTTTTTGCATAGTGGTCCCGCATGATCGCCAAATCTGGTAGTAGCGGGACGTACAACAACAGAAGGCTCACCATGATAAAGGTGGGGATGATGATAACATCCCAGGTAATGGGTGACTGCAGCCTGGCATGCGCAAAGAGGTTGAGCATGCGGTCTGGGCGGGCCATGTCGATGATGATGGTGATTCCCGCCATAATGATACAGGCCAGGGCCACGATTTCCGCAAGGCGTACAAAAGGCCGCCGCCATTCATTTTTGGTCAGGCGCAGGACTGCCACCACAATGGCTGCCACAAAGCTCGTCGCCACAAAGAAGACAAAGTTGGAGATATAGAATCCCCAAAGCACATAATCCCGCATGTCGGTAACTACCTGTCCCTGGATAATCTGGTCGATGTAGGCCACAATTCCGGCTGCGATTATAACCAGCAACAGAGCCACCCAAAGCTTTCCCTTGGCATCAAACTTCTGGGGTCCCAGATCTTTAATAAGTTTGTCGTACCTGCTCATGATTCCTCAGGATTTTCTGTGGGTACTTCCGGTTTTTCAACCGATTGGAATTCGTTGTAATTCTCAAGGCCTTCTTCAAAGGAGAGTCGGTCCCTTGGCGGTAAATAATAAACACTTGGTTCGGTGCCCAGGTCCTCAAACAGCCGGTATCCGGCATTTTCCTCCAGAAGTTTGCTCAGGCGCACGGTTTCGTTTCCGTTGGTTACCACATCCTCATTTTTATCCCCGAAATAGAAGACGCCATTCGGACATGCAGTGACACAGTGGGGAAGTTCCCCTTTTTCAGCCTGGTGGGGGCAGAAGTCACATTTGTCAACCGTCCCTTTTATACTGGGCATACCGGCATGTTCCGGACTGTGCATTTCTTCTACCATGTCCATATTCATCTCGAATTCCTGGTTGGGCTCATTCCAGTTGAACACCCTGGTGGAGTAAGGACAGGCGGCCATACAAAACCGGCAGCCCACACAACGGTCATTGTCGATCAGCACCAGGCCGTCTTCCCGTTTAAAGGTTGCGTCTACCGGGCATACCGTCACACAGGCAGGCTGGTCACAATGCATACACATAGTAGGCAGCCAATAAGGGGCAGTATCTTCGGTTTCCTGCATTTTATACACTTTCAGCCAGGCATTGTCCCCGGTTACAAAGTGATGTTTATTGCAGGAGCGCTGACAGGCCAGGGCGTTTTGGCATTTCGCCAGATCCACCACCATAGTGAATTTTCGCCCGGGGATCCCTTTTCTTACATTATGGGTAACCTGGTCGAGGTCCATCTCTTCAACATCCATGGGATCCACCTCGATGATGTTCCCATCGACATCCATCAGTTCCATGGTCTTGCCGGACGGATCTTTTGATTCAAAGGCGAAGCCCTCCTTCAGATGCGTGAGCGCTGCTCCTCCAACAATGGAGGCAAGCCCGAGTTTCCACCCGTTATTGAGAAATTTTCGTCTTGTATCTTTCTTTTGATCGTCCATAATTCAAAATGCTACTGGTCTTTTTTGTCTTTATCCAACCAATTGAGAAGTTCTGCATTGCTGATTTTCTTTTTGACCACACTGGATTTTTTCAGACTGCTCACCTTAACCCGCACTGCTGTACCATCTGGTTTTAGAAGGGTTTTATAGGCTGATGAATCCTCCTGCTTTTCAGATTCAGCGGCCTGAACCGGGAGCAGTGGCAAAAGCAGCCCTGAACCCAGGATAGGCAGAAACTTTCTTCTATCTATGCCTTTCGGATTTTTTGAGTCGTCTTTCATGTAGTCTTAGAAATTATACAATCGGGTTATGGTAAAGCCCAGCAGGATGTTCCGGGTACCTTTGAAAAAATTGTATTCGTTATAGAAGTAATTGGCCTGGGGCGTAATTCCATTCAGACTCGATAAGTATACCTGAAAGGCGTGGGATGAGGTTACGAATTCTGCACCTATACTAAAGCCAGGTTCAGGGTAGTTATAGCCATCAAAGTCCGCAAAGGGCATACTGTACTCCATGGTGATGGCGGTCCCGGGGGTGATTTTATAACGCCCGCCAAATGCCAGACCGAAAACATCGTTGTCCTGTCCTTCCTGCACCAGGTTAAAGTGGGAAACACTCCCGGCCACCTGCATGGAAAAATTGGGGGAGAACCTCCTGGAGATAATCAGCTGGTGGAAAAAGGAATACCTGTGCTGGTCGAGAGCAAAGTTTTCCTTTTTACGGGCATCGACTACAAAGTTCCCATAGTAACTCACATTCACAGGGACTCGGCCTGAACGGGTCTGACGAAGCAAACCTACTTTCCAGTTGAAGTCTTGTAATCGCCTCAGTTTTTCAGTACCAATACCTACCTGCAGGCGTTCGTGTATTGTATAGGTCAGGCCAAGTCGGATGTTCGCGGCCCCCCAAATACCCAAAAGGTCATTTTCGCCACCACCAATGGTACCGAAACGGTGTTGCATCACAGCTTCAAGGGTATTCTTTAAATAAATTTTATCCGTTGGATTGTCAATTAGAAAGGCACTTTCAAAAGCGGGACGCTCAGGCTTATCAACAACCTCCACAGGCTCGGCTTCGGTTTCCTGACCTATTAATGTCAGGGGTGTGCAGCACAAAATCAGAAAGAGAAAAAATAGTGGTCTCATCTTTGAGGTTCTTAAGGTTAGTTATTCCAGAGCACCCCGGTCGATCCAGGCTTCTATCAGGTCCAGTTCGCTGTTGGTCAGGTTTATGCCAACATTCGGGTGATTCCCATTTCCGGGCAGGCGCTGGTAGAACAGGCTACCCGCTCCGTTACCCGCCTCTACATAATCAGGGACCAGGGCCTCATACGCATTTTCCTCCCTTAAATCCGGGGCAGGCTCCAATCCGCTGTGGCACTGTACACAGTTGTATTTGGTAATAATAGGCTGCACGTCCTCGGTGTAGGTGATCTGATCTTCCGGTGGCGGAACCAGATCTTCCTCTACCGCTGTATCGTAATAGCAGGCTGTGGTGCAAAGCAGCAGGCAACCAGCCAGAAACTGAAGTGTTTTTTTCTTCATTGCGTATGATTTATAGGTACCCTAAAGTATTCGGGAGTAGCTCAAAACATTATCAGCACCGGGATTGGGATATAGAAATGCCACAACCCGGCGCTGAAAAGTTCAGTCTTATTCGTTCTGAAGCGCTTCGATGGAATTCTTAAGAAGTGCCTGAGTGTATCTCGGGTTGTGTATGCCCCTACTCTGGTCTTCCAAAGCGCTCTTGTAGTTCCAGGCAGCCATAGCGGCAACATCTGAGAAGATACCACTATTAGAAGTGGTTCCGTTCTCCTGTATTATACCCACAACAGTTTCACCATTCGGAATGATATTACCATTGTCATCTTCATCGAAGCCTTCCCCTTCAACGGTTTGAAGAAGTGCCAAGAGTGTGGCCATGTCTGCGGTATAGCCATCAGCCTCACCCGGAACCGCCTGGTGACAACTGATACATACTGCTTCCACAGGAGTCCAGGAGTGTCCACCTTCTTCCACAGCTGTCGCATCCCCCATATGGCATTGAACACAAGAGGATTGAGAACGGTGAGTTGCAGAACCCGGCGAATCATAGGCCTCATTTCCTGGAATCTCTGCGCCGAGGATCCCTTCGAGCATAGTCGCCTGGGGACCGTGGTGCGGTCCGAATCTTGAAGTATTTACGACGTAGGTCCCGTCGGCATTGAGGGCTGGAATTTCATAACTGTCCCTGGGCTGGTGACAGGAGATACAATTGTTGCTGGCATCCCCGAAGTCAAGCACGATACTCGGAGCGAGTACAAGTCCAGTAGGATCCGGATTCCGCAAGGCGTAATCAGGGCCGTCATTTTCGAAGTCAAAAGTGCGGTGGCTGTCGTGGCAGGTATTACAGGATATGGTATTGTCCCCACTGAAAGGACCTTCGGCCGCTCCTGTTTCAATAAACTCGATAAAACCGTCGCTACCGTGGCATTGTGCACATCCTACCCGGTTCTCGGCGAAGCCTACTGAGCCGGAGGCGTGGGCTGAAAGTGCAAAAGCTTCAAAAATAGGTTCGCGGGTGGAATTGGAATGGCAGGAAACACAGGAAGCGGTACCATCCACTCCATCTGTCCCATCTACTCCGTCAATTCCATCCATACCATCTGCTCCGGGAGGTCCGGGTTCGGGATCGCTCGTACAGTTTACAAACAAGAATGCTGATGCCAGAATCATCAGTAGCCCAAAAAGCTTGTTAATTTTCATAAGGTGTTTTTTTAATTGGTGGTAGTTGTATTCTTAAAATCTTGTTAAAAATTATTAAATACTCGGGTAAGTAACAAATGTTACACTCGAATAAACATGATTTTTATCATGAGAGCTTAAAATTTAGAGTAATTCTAAATAATCAGGCTCCAAAAAGGACGATTGTGTTGCGCAGTTTCCCTTTTTTAAGATGCACCTTGCCAGATTTGCGCAAAAAATAATTACACATCAAATTCACCAATTAAGCTTCCGGAGTTTTAGGATTATTATATATTTGCTGGCCGAAAGAAAAGGGAGCTGAGTTTCTTTCATAGAGTGTCTTTGAGCATAGACACTGCGAGGCCTGCCGGCTGGCTCCTCGCTAAAATGGTCCACAGGACCATTTCTTAACGCTCAAACCCAGTTCGGGATGTAGTTCAGCCTGGTAGAATACACGCATGGGGTGCGTGTGGTCGCTGGTTCGAATCCAGTCATCCCGACGAAACACCTGTTAAATGGTGGTCAAAGCACTGTCAACTGACTGATTGACAGTGCTTTTCATTTTTATTGATTTCATTTGAATTCATTTGATTCACCGCTTCTGGTGTATCATTCGGTGAATCAACCGGTACAATTCTTGAGCATAATTTTGTCAGTGACAAGGCTGACAGGGGTCGTTTGCAAACGCGATTTGTTAACCTTAAACGATTTCCATTATGCCCGATTACAACCCGCCCAGTATTTTGATG
>NZ_JBAVZJ010000405.1:0-1899 GCF_049588695.1 Robiginitalea sp. | reverse complement strand
GATAACCGACCTGTTGTCCCCTTCGAAAGTGTGGTAAAAATTCAGGCTATACCTGTCATTGTACTGACTCCCCCCCTTGAATTCTGTTCGGAAGAACAGCGTGTCTGCCAGTGTGGTGTTGATCAGTTCAAAGTCCTTTAAATCGTAATATACCGTGGAGATATCCCGGACAGATATATAAGTATTAAACAGGGGGTTCTTATTGTCGATACGGATATCGATAGTATCCAGGGTATTCCCAAAGGCCTCAATACCCGGGGACCTGAAGTTGAGTTTAAAATCATTTTTATCTGCAACGATATTTCCCCGGACAAAGGTATTCGGCCCAAAGGAGATCTCTGGGAAAAACACTTCGACAATCTTATTGTAAATTCGGAAATTAAAGGCGAGCTCCTGACCTGCGGAGACCGTATCTGCCTGATAATTCGTATAGATACTTCCCACAGAGTTCTTGAAGAGCTTCCCCAACTCCCCTATCCGGAACTTTCCACTCATATAGCCCGTAATAATATCCGGGGAGTTGATAGTGATCGTGTGAACGGAATCGGCATCTAAACTCGAGCTGATTTTAAAATCTTTAAAGTAATAAGTATCGTTATTATTCTGAAAACTCGTCTGGCTGAAGCGGATATCTCCCTTAAGTTCGTCCAGGGAATTACCACTGATATCCATATTAACGTCCCCTTTAAAAATAGAAGTAGAGGTCGAATCTTTGACAAAATTTAAACGATACAGATCTGCATAGTCTACCGAGGCCACAAAATTAAAGGTGTCCTCATCACTTCCCAAATCAGCCAGACCGGTAAAATTAAAAATGAAATTCGGGTCTTTGCTATTTAAAGAACCATCAAAAAGTTCCTCTTTCAGAATCCCGGAGACGGCGATGTCAGAATACTCATAGCCGTTAAAAACAAAGGTATAGACCTGTCCGATGACTTCGGTATTCAATTTTTCCTTGGAAAAACCCTGGCCTTCCACGTTCACATCTACGGTAGTCTTACCCAGTGACTTTGTGCCGGTAAATCGACCGAGATCAAAATCGATAAGCGAGACAAACCCGGTGTACTCGGCATTGTCAATATCGTCGAATCCGGTTAGATTAAGGTCGGCGTAACTACTTCCCAGGGAACTCTGAATGTTGACCTGTGTACTCACCGAAGTCTCCGTGACCAGGGCGGGGCCTCGAACGGTAAATTGTCCGAGTGTTTTTAGAAATTCCGGAAGGGAATTCCCGAAGAGCTCGGGCATCAACCCCCTGAGCTGATAGTAACTCGTTGTGATATCCCGGATCCGGGCATCCATTTGAAAAGGTTCCTCTTTGTTAAAAAGATTGTCAAAGTTGAAGCTTCCCCGTATCCCTGTGTTATCTGAAACCAGCAGGAGATCATCCAATTGAAGATCATTCAGGGTACCGGACACGGACGTGGAGAGTAGTGCTGTACGCCCTTTCCCAAAACCTCCGTAGAATTGATTGATCTCATCCAGGGCAATGGTAGATTCGTCAAAAGTCGCGGTAACCTGTACCTTGTCCGTAAATTCAGGCAGGTCTTCCCGTTTGTAGTCAAAGCGCAGGTTCCCTTTGAGCTCCGAGCCTGGGGTCCGGATATAAAGTGAGTCGAAAACCATGTTCTCACGTGTGTACGTAAAATCGGTGGCGAGTTTCTCCACCCGTACGTTTCTCGAGGTTTGCACCTCAAAATCGGCAATGCGAGTTCGCACCTCAGGGCCCTGGATCAAAAAACTATCTGCGACGATGTTGAGCTCTGTAAAATTGAGGATATCCGGATTTTCGAGGTTGTCATCCCGCAATACAAACCGGCTGCTGTAGACTTCCAACCCTTCGGAGAAAAAATAAAAAGGAGGAGTTCCGGGGGCCCTGGGTTTGCCATTGTCGAGCTG
>NZ_JBAVZJ010000404.1:0-2783 GCF_049588695.1 Robiginitalea sp. | reverse complement strand
CTCATGCGCCGTACGAGCGGCTTCAGTGTATTTTTTTACGGCCTTTTCCGGGCTCTTGGTATATTCCCGGGCATAGGCCTCGGTATAGAGCTCCACCCGGTCGGTTCCTGTTTCCAGGGCTCCCCTTATCATCTGGGGATCGGGATCTATAAAAATGGAGGTCCGGATGCCGGCCTTTTGACATTGCGAGATCACATCTTCCAGAAAATCACGGTGGGTAAGGGTGTCCCATCCTGCATTTGAGGTTATCGCATCCGGGGCATCGGGCACGAGCGTGACCTGATCCGGGCGTACCTCCAGAACAAGCTCCAGAAATTCAGGAATGGGATTTCCTTCGATGTTTAGCTCGGTGTGCACTATTTTCTTTAGGTCCCGGGCATCCTGATAGCGAATATGGCGCTGGTCTGGTCTGGGATGAATGGTGATGCCTTCCGCCCCAAAGGATTCGATGTCCCGGACTACTTGTAAGAGATCCGGAACGTTACCCCCTCGCGCATTGCGGAGGGTGGCAATTTTGTTCACATTCACACTTAAACGTACCATTTGCAGGGATTTTCGAATTAAAGAGGCGTAAAAATACAAATTCGGTATGCCTTTTGCAGGTTAAAAAGTAGTAATTTGCAGGAAGGAAATATACTATGCGATTGCAGGAACACATCATAAGCACTATTCCCGTTTTTGAAGTAACGGACTCCCTCAAGGAAGTGATTCATTTCTTTACGCATTCCACGTATTCACATGTGGCTATTACAGAAGAGGGCCAGTTTATGGGATTGCTTGGAGAGGCTGATCTCGATAGTTTTCAGGAGACCAGCCCAATAGAAGAATTCCGTTATCAGCTCGATGCATTTTCAGTGACCGCCGAGGCAACCTGGCTCGATGTACTGGAAGTCTTTACCCGCAATGAATCGAACATCCTGCCGGTACTGGATTCCAGGAATCAGGTTATCGGGTATTTTGACCTCAATGATATTGTGGAGCTTTTTACGGACATGCCCTTTTTTACGGAACCCGGATCGATACTCGTGGTTGAAAAGCATCTCAAGGACTACAGTTTCAGCGAGATTGCCCAGATAGTGGAAGGGAACAATACCCGCCTGCTCGGGGCCTTTATAACGACCATTGAAAACGAAACTGCACAGATCACCCTTAAAATCGGGGATGCCAATATCAATGAAGTTTTGCAAACCTTCCGCAGGTATCACTACTCGATTATCTCCGGAAGTACAGAGGATAAATTCCTCGAAGAACTACGGCAGCGCTCCGATTATCTCGATAAATATCTAAACGTGTAACCCATGAAGGTTGCAATCTACGGACAAGCCTACGGACCCGAAGTCGTAGCTCCGGTAGCTACCTTGCTTTTGGAGCTTTCTAAATACAGGGCCGAGGTTTGTATAGAGGCTGAATTTGCAGTGTTGATAGGAGCAGATGCTGTAGGCAACCCTGTTTTTTCGATGGAATCAGGCCTGGATAAGAGCTTCGACCTTATGATTAGCATAGGGGGCGACGGGACAATTTTAAGGGCGACTACCTTTATTCGGGATCTGGGAATACCCATTGTGGGAATCAATACGGGCCGCCTGGGTTTTCTTTCAATTGGAAAAAAAGAGGAAGTAGGTGAAATGTTACGTGAATTTGCCGAGGGGCGTTACCATTTGGTGGAGCGCAGTTTGGTTACTGCCACCGTACCCGGTGAGGTGCCCGGGGGCAACCACCTTAATTTTGCCCTGAACGAGATCACCGTAAGCCGCAAGGACACTACTTCCATGATCACCGTAGAAACCCACTTAAACGGAGAATACCTCACCTCGTATTGGGCGGATGGCCTCATTATTGCCACGCCTACCGGATCCACAGGGTACTCCCTGAGTTGCGGCGGCCCGGTCATTATGCCAACCGCACGCTCTTTGGTGATCACACCCATTGCCCCGCATAATCTCAATGCAAGGCCACTTGTGATTTCAGATGACACCCGGATTACATTACGCGTAAGTGGACGCGAATCCCAGCACCTGCTCTCATTCGATTCCCGTCTGGTCAGTGTGGATAACGACACGGAAATCCAGGTCCGAAAAGCCGACTTCTGCATTCGAATGGTGGAATTCAGTTCAGAAAGCTTCCTGAAAACCATCCGCAATAAACTCCTGTGGGGAGAAGACCGTCGTAATTGACTACCTGACGGGGCAATAAAACCACATAAACCCTGTTAAAAAAGAGTAAAGAAATGTAGCTGCATTCCTGCCGGGGAGGTATTGAAATTGCTATATTTGCAAACTTTTGGAATTGATGAGGATCAGTATTACTGTTCTTTTCCTGCTGATAACAGGGCTAGTAGCCAGGGCACAGACTTATGAAGTAGGTCTTTTTGCCGGTGGGGCTAATAATATCGGGGATATCGGGAGTATGAATTATATCGCTCCCTCGGGTCCGGCGTTCGGAGCCCTTTTTAAATGGAATAAGAGCAAGAGGTATGCCTGGAGGGGTCATGTGATCTATGGCAGCTTTACAGCAGATGACGCGAAGTCCAATATGCGTTCCAGGGAACAGCGAAACCTGCGTATGGAACAATCCGTAATGGAGTTCTCGGCAGGGCTGGAATTTAATTTTGTGGAGTACAACCTCCATAAACTGGGGCCGGCGTTTACCCCTTATCTGTATACGGGTTTAACCTATTTCAGATATGATTATAATTTTTTTAATGTCGGGGAATTGGAAGCGACCAATTCGAATCAACGGGACGGATCTATTGCGATCCCTATGACGGCCGGGGCGAAGATACG